>JAZRAD010000079.1:0-9827 GCA_045634405.1 Candidatus Enterousia sp. | reverse complement strand
GGCGATTGCATTTGCAGTAATACCCCGGGATGCACCCTCGGCTGCGATAGATTTTGCCATTGCAATCATACCGCCTTTGCTTGCCGCATAGTTTGCCTGACCTGCGCCACCAATAACACCGATGATTGACGCCATATTGATAATACGACCATAGCGATTTTTCATCATTGGCATAATTGCAGCACGACACATCTTGAAACAAGAACGCAAGTTCGTGTTTATTACATCTTCGAATTGTTCATCAGACATACGCATTAACAAAGTATCTTTGGTAATACCTGCATTGTTGATTAAAATATCAATTTTACCGGCCTTTTCGATTGTTTCCATAATCAATTCAACCGCACCACCTTCGGTTGCCAAGTCGCATGGAATTTTAATATAACCGTCATCAAATTCTGCATCCATTTTTGCAACATTACGACCAGACACAACAACTGTTGCACCTGCTTGTTTCATCTTTTTTGCAATTGCCAAACCAATACCACCTGTGGCACCAGTAATTAATGCAACACGACCCGTTAAATCAAACATCTTATATCTCCAATTTTTTTGCGGTTATTTTATCTGTAATTCTTGAACATAATCCTGTCAGAACGGAACCTGGTCCAACCTCTATCATATCTGTAATTCCCAGTTCTGCCATATTTAAAACACTTTCGCGCCAACGAACACCATGCGTCATTTGATACACCAAGGCATTTTTGATTTCATTTACATCAGTCATTGGTGTGCATGTCTTGTTTGAAATCAGTGGCACAGATGGCGACTTTATATCAACACTTTCCAATGCTTCCATCATAGCATCTGCGGCAGGTTGCTGAATACGACAATGCACAGGAACAGACAATGCCAATGGCATCGCACGTTTTGCACCTTGTTCTTTGGCCATTGCCATTGCAGATTCAACAGCGTCTTTTGCGCCAGATATTACAACCTGACCAGTACTGTTATCATTTGCAACATCACAGCCCGCATCATCACAAATTTTACGCAATGTATCAATTTCCATTCCCAATATAACAGCCGTTAAACCATGACCCACTGGCACCGCACTTTGCATTGCGTTACCACGCGCACGCAACAGTTTTGCAGTATCACCAACAGACAATGCACCAGCCGCACATAATGCAGTATATTCACCCAAAGAATGTCCTGCGACATATTCTGGCAATGACAAACCGCTGGCACGCAACATCGCAATTGATGTCGCCATAATTGCAGGTTGAACATTTGCAGTTAATGTTAAATCTTCCATTGGGCCGTTAAAGATAACATCTGATAATTTTTCGCCCAATGCAGCATCAACCTCTTCGAATACAGCACGTGCAGCAGCATTATTTTCAAACAAATCTTTACCCATTCCGACACTTTGTGCGCCCTGACCTGGGAATACAAAAATTGATGACATATATAACCTTTTTTTATATTGCTGGTTATATTATAGCCCCTAAAATCCCCAATCGCAAATAAATATATACATTGAATACAAACAACCAAATTGCTATAATTTTTACACAGAAAAACAAAGAGGCGTATCATGAGCAACAAAGCGAAAAATACAAAAGTTTTAATGGAAGCAGACTTTTCTTTTCATATGGGAAAAATAAAACTGTGCGACGATATTACACAAGAAAAAGCTTTGGAGTTAATCAAAGCATTATCGACCAGAAAGGCAGACAAACAGTCTTGTGCTGATGATATTATCTTTTCATACAGTACACAATATTGGTTGCACAATGATATAAAATTAAAACAACCTGCAACAAGCGAATTATCTATAGACATTCGCCTAAAAAAAATGAAGTGTTGCAACAAAAGAAAAGTAAAAAACAGACGTGAAGAATCAGCACATTGCGCAAAAAATATACAATGTGGTTTTTGCAAAGATAAAAATGTTTGTGAAACAATTGGAGTAATGTTGTTTCCGGAAAAATATCAGAAACAGAAATAAAAAAACCGGCAAATGCCGGTATTTTTTATCTTCTGGGACCACCACCCATTGGACCACGCATCATTTGATTATTAGGATTCGATTTCAATGCCCCCATACGACCCGTAATAATTTTATCACCCATTTTTATTTCGTCTGAAATAATTTCTGTTTCTGTGGCTGTAACCAAGCCCTTGGTATATGGAATCATAATCGTTTCTTCGTCGCGTAATATTGCCAAATGCGTTGCAGGTGTTGCACCGTTTGCATTTTCTGTAATATGGTCAAAATTACGTACCAAGAAAGCAGAGTTTGATGTCTTCCAAACATTATCGCGTTCTGCAATAACAATTGTTACGAACGCTGTCATACCTGGCATTAAACGCAAGTCTTCGTTATCAACATTTATAACAACTGTATAAACGACAACATTTGAAGTTGTTGTTGGTGACAAACGAATTTGACGAACGACACCTTGGAATGTTTCTGTTGGATATGCGTCAACTGTGAAAGATACAGTTTGACCTTCTTTGATTACACCAATATCCGCTTCGGATACAGATGTTTCAATTTGCATTTTTGTTAAGTCTTCTGCAATTTCAAACAAGTCTGGCGTTTGGAAAGACGCAGCAACAGTCTGTCCTACATCAACCTTGCGCGAGATAACAGTACCATCAACAGGCGATGCAATTTTCGCATATCCCAGATTTGTTACAGCGCGTTCATATTGCGACTGCATACGATTTACAGACTGTTCCGACTGTTCATATTGTGTTTGCGATTGTTCCATTTCTGCACGTGAAATCATATCGCCTTCGAACAACATCTTATTTCTTTCGTATTCATTTTTTGCAAAGTTGCGTTGTGAAATCGCACTGTCCAAAGACGCTTTGGCTTCGTCCACAGACGCCTGCAAAACAGATGGTTCAATAGTCAGCAATAAATCGCCTTTTTTAACCTTGGAATTAAAATCAACATACAAGTTATCAATTGTACCAGATACCTGTGAACCAATGTTCACAGTATTTACAGGACGGATTTCACCAGTCGCACTGACCACCTGACGCATATCGCCGTATGAGATATTTATTGTTGCAAAACCTTGCTTTTTATCATCTTTGCCACCAGATATTAGCAACGAGCCAACACCAACAGCAATGATTAATAATATCCACCATTTTTTGCGCCATATAAAACGAAATACACGACCAAAAAAAGATGGACGTTTTTGATTCGCTGCTTGCGGTATTTGCGGTGTTTTTTTATTCTTTGCCATTGTTGTTTTCTCCCTCTAACTCTGCCTTGATTTCGCCAACTGCCAATGCAACAGCGGCACGTTTTGTAAACAAGTCATATTTTGCAGAATTGTTTTGTTGTTCTGCATTCAACAGTTCTGATTGTGCAGTCTGCCAATCCAACATAGTCGCACGACCAACCTTGTACATACCAGCAGTTACACGTTCGCTTTCTGTTGCGGACTTTAATAAAGTTTCTGTTTGCTTTAATACAGTTTGTGCAGTTTTATAATTTTGATATGCAGTAAAGATATCCAATGTTGCATTATCTTGGGTACTGCGTTCTTGTTCAACTGCGCGTTCATAATTTACAGCCGCAGCACGTGCGTTATACAAGTTTGCAAAACCTGCGAATAACGGCATTGATGCACGCACACCAATACTGCCACTGATGTTATCTGTACCCGCGCCATATGTTTCAGATGGTGTATCATTCCACGATGCAGACGCAGATGCAGAAATAGATGGCAAGTTACTTAAAAACACACTGTTTCTTCTGTGCCACGCAGCATCTTTGTTCGCAGTTGCACGTAACAAATCCGGTCTGGTCTTTTGCGCCTGTGCAAATAACTCATCCAAAGATTTTGTTTCTGATACACTTGCAAGTTCTGCTGGCATATCTGCAATTTTTATATCTTGGTCTGCAGAAAAAGATAATTTTGCAAGCAGTGACCCCTTGGTAATTTCGCGATTATTTTTTGCACGCTCTAAATCCAAATCACGACTGGCCAATGTTGTATCAGCCTTTAACACATCGGCACGCGCAACAGAACCTGCCTTGAACTTTTTTTGTGCAGTATCACGGGCAGTCTGTGCAACATCACGCAACATTTGTGCAGATTTGACATCTGCATTTGCGTTTAACAATGCGTAATAAGAACCAATTAAACCATAAATATAATTCTGAACACTTTCGTCATAATCAAAACCAGCCGCACGCCATGACGCAGCCGCCTGATTTAAATCAGCCAATCTTTTACCAAAATCAAATATCAAATAAGATGCAGACAATGATGCACCATACGACCATTCGCCCCACTGTTCGTTACGATATGGCAAATTTGCATTTGCACCAACACTAAGACTGGGTAAATATTTTGCATAACTAGCATTTTTGGAAAAGCGCGCCGATTCGTATGCCAAATATGACGCTGTTGTTTGCGGATTTCTGCACAATCCTAAATCAATAATCTGTTGCAATGTCAATTCTTGGCTTGGGACATCCATACGTGTTGCACAATCTGTAATCTGTGCAAATGCAGAAAACGGCACTAAAAACAGTGATAAAAAGGTTAATTTTCTCATGTACATTCTCTCTGAATCAAATTTATTTTATATAGTAAACATTTTTCTGTTGAATTACAAATATTTTTTGCGTAATATAGGTTCGCTGGTTCAGGCCTGGTGGCAGAGTGGTTATGCAGAGGACTGCAAATCCTTCTATGCCGGTTCGATTCCGACCCAGGCCTCCAAATAAAAAAACACCCCTTGTGGGTGTTTTTTGTTTGGAAATCATAAAGCGGAGAACCGGCATCGGTTCGCATACGAGCCAATGTTTGCAAGTGGCGTATGATTTTTGCCACGCCGCAAACATGTGCGAGTGGTGAATCAAGTTGCGTTTAGCAACGGTCGTCCCAACGGGACGATGTGAACATTCCGACCCAGGCCTCCAAATAAAAAACACCCCTTGCGGGCGTTTTTTTTAATGTGTATGATATGCATTATGATAATAAGTTTAAGTTTGACTGATTTTAGAAATCATACCGCGTGTCGTATAAATACATCTGGACGACACAATGTTATTATTACTGGTCCCAATGGCGCCGGCAAGACCGCAATATTAGAGGCAATATCAATGCTATCTGGCGAACGCGGTATGCGTGGCGCAACAATGTCTGACATCGCACGATTTAATGGCGATGGTGGTTTTTGTGTTTTTGCAACATCTGATAATGATACAGATTTGTCTGTTTATTTTTCATCTGGTGATACAAATCGTCGCGCAAAAATCGATGGCGAAAATGCACCACTATCTGAACTGGCGCAATATACCCGTGTTATATGGCTGACACCAAAAGAAGACAGACTGTTTGTTGATGGCGCAGCCGAGCGTCGCGCATTCTTTGACAGACTGGCAACCAGTTTTGACGCATCGCACGCAGGACGCACCGCAAAGTTATCAAAGCTGTTATCAGAACGCGCATTCGCATTAAAATCTGGTTCTGACATTCATTGGCTGAACGCGTTGGACGCACAAATAGCAGGTATCAGTGTTGCAATCGCTGTTGCCAGAATTCAATATGCAGGCGAATTAAATTACTTTCTAAAAAAATGCGCAATATCTGTTTCTGGAATACTGGAACAAATGCTGATTGATGGTATGTCCGCAGGCGATGCAGAAAGAAAATATCTGGAATATTTAAAAGAAAACAGAACACTGGTCGGCGATAAAATGGTCTTGGACGGCCCACACAAATCAGACTTTGGCGTCTTTAATACAGAATTAAATTTACCAGCACATTTAACAAGTACAGGTCAGCAAAAAACTGTTCTGATAGATTTAATTTTGGCACATGCAAAACTGCTGCACACCAAGACAGGAAATCAGCCACTGATTTTACTGGACGAAGCGGCTGCACACTTGGACGCAAACGCACGCGAAAATTTATTTTCAGAACTGCGTGATTCAAATGCTCAGGTTTGGGCAACTGGATTGGACGCAGAAATATTTAAAAATGTTCCTGATGCTGTATTTGTTACTTGCCATAATGGGGAAATAAGTAATATAGTATTGGCGGAGTAAAAAAATGGCACGTATTGATTATCAAACATTACTAGATAACGCATTAAAGTCAGTTGTCAAAGACGCACTAGTGCATGCACAATTTAATGGACTGGGTGACGGAACGCACTTTTTTATAACTTTCCGCACACGCGATGCGGGTGTTGTTCTGCCAGACTTTTTGCGTATCAGATACCCAGATATTATGACAATTGTTTTACAGTATTCTTATAACAACCTGCATGTATCTGACAAAGAATTTGGTGTACAGTTGACCTTTGACGGTCGTCCGTTCTTTATTCGCGTTCCATTTTCTGCATTGGTGGAATTCAAAGACCCATCTGTTGACTTTATGTTGTCTTTTCAAACAAAGTCACAAACACAGGCCGCAGATAATGATATGGAATTACCGCTGGACGAAAAACCAGATACTGTTCCAGACCCAGGTCGGGTTGTATCACTGGACGAATTTAGAAAAAACAGAAAATAAAAATACCGGCATTTGCCGGTGTTTTTATATCTTTCTGATACTAAATTCACAGCCGCAATAATTCTGACGATAAAATTCTGATTCGCGATTTATCTGAACACGCAAACCTTCGTCCCATTTTATTGGCAGATATTCAATACCATCACAAACATTTTGAGCAGAATTATCAACCTGAGATTGGCTTTTGTGACGCGACACACCTAATACACTTGCAATTGCATTATATCCATTATCACGCGCAAATTTTACAGCACGATGAAACCTGTATTCAAAACACAGACTGCAACGTGGACCGCGTTCTGGTGCCGTTTCATATCCACGCACCGCATCACGCCATGCATCATGGTCGTATTCCAGCACCGCATATTTTACACCCAAACTTTCACAGTATTTAATTTGTTCCTGCATACGTTTTGTATATTCAGATTCCGGAAAAATATTTGGGTTGTAAAACAAGACAATAAAGTCAGATACGCCATCTATTTTATTTTCTGCCAGTTGTTTTATTGCACCTGACGAACATGGCGCACAACAAGACAGTAAAACAAGACGTAGTTTATTATCTGACATTTTGCAACATTTTTGCTAATATTTCTGGGATTGTTCCGGTTGTTTTTGGATAAATCTGTTTCATATCCTTATTCACAACAATATCATTGTTATCCAATTCATGCCAAAAAACATTTGTTGAAACAGGAAATACACATGGTTCTGTGGCACCCATTTCTTTCAGACCAACACAATAATCTGTGTAAACACCTGTCTGAATCGCAGGTACATTTAAATTCATACTATTTATTTCAGGAAAAAACCTGAATCTTGGATTACTGTTTTTAATTTTTTTCGCACTTGTGATTTCTTCTGCAACCCATAATGATAACTTTTTTGTTTTAACATTATGTGTTTTTAGACCTGAACTCATACAGTGATTTTCTTTTATTGTTTTGCTCAGTTCTATTTTATAAACATTTACATTAACGAATAAAAGTTTCTTTATATCTTCAATGTTTTTGAAATTACTTTTTATTGTCAACCCGTCCAAATATAAACACAGTGATAACACTTCGTGCACTCCTGTGTTTTCTTTTTTAAATTCGGCCATTATTCTATACCTTTGAATCTAATTTATATTCTTCGCCGATATTATATTCCGCACCTAATTCAATGATGTTTTTATCGTCACCAGATTGCCCCAGTTCTGATGCGCTGCACATCATACCAAACGATTCAACACCTGCGACTGTGCGCTGTGACATTGGCTTTTTCATACCTGGCAATTTACAACCAACAGGTGCCAAGACACCACGCAAACCAACATATACATTTGGCGCACCACATACGATTTGTACATTTTCATCTGTGCCATTATTTACAGACAACACATGCAAATCTTCACGCGTTGGATGATTTTTTACAGCAACAATTTCTGCAACAACAGGCTTTGGTGAATTATCTTCTTTTTTCGCAGTATATTTTTCAACCAGCATCGCGACTGTTTCATCATCAATACGATTGAACAGATTTTCAGGCACAACAAATTCATCACCGTCATTGATACGATGCTCATATGAACTTGGCCATGTTAAATCATGTGTTGGCTTGAATATGTTTTGCATTTTTTCTGCTGCATTTGGAATAATCGGTGCAGATACACGCGCAAACAAATCAATCATCTGCATACATTCATTTAATACCGCAGCTGCGCCATCAATATCACCGTTCTTTACCAATGCCCATGGTTCCATCTTGGTCATATATTCGTTACCAATTGCATACAGCCCATGCAACGCAGCAATTGCTTTTCTGAATTCACACGCATCCAACGCAGTCGTCAATTCTGATAATTTTGCATTGATTTCAGATTCCAGTTCTGTATTTTTTGCACCAGATTTTGGTACAACATTTCCAAAGTTTTTCTGGGTCAGTTTACATACACGGCTGACAAAATTACCCAACATACCGTTCAAGTCTTTGTTTACGATATCTGCAAAACGAGATACAGTAAAATCAGTATCATCTGTTTCTGGTGCAGATGCTAATAATGCATATCTCCAACAATCCGCTGGCGCATCGCTAAGTGCCTCATTCAAGAATACACCATTACCCTTGGATTTAGAGATTTTATCACCATTAAAATTCATAAAATTAAAGGCTTTTAATAAATCAACTGTCTTCCAATTATCATCCATTGCCAATTCTTGAGATGGGAAAAATATAGAATGGAAAGACACATTATCTTTACCCATAAACTGGGTATAATGTACATCATCGCCACCATGCCACCAATCTGCCCAATTTTCATTTGCAGCCTGAGATATAGAAACATAACCCCATGGTGCATCAAACCAAACATAGAAAACCTTGTTTTCATAACCCGGTTTATTTACAGGAATCCCCCATTTTAAATCACGAGTAATTGGACCATCTTGCAAACCTTCACTTAGCCATTTATTTGCAATCGCCAATGCTGTTTTTGGCCAACCAACACGTGAATCAATCCATTTGCGTAATGCATCTTGCATTGCACTATATTTAAAATACAAATGTTTTGTTTCACGCATTTCCACAGGCGAATCAGGCACAACAGCACTGTGTGGATTTATCAACTGTGCAGGTTCCAAACTTGCAAAACATTTATCACATTCATTTCCATATGCGTGTTCATAACCACACTTTGGACATGTGCCAATTACAAATCTGTCGGCCAAGAATTTTTCTTCTTTGATTGAATATGGTTGCATAGATACTTTTTCTTCAAGCATGCCCTGCTCTTCCAGTCGCAGGAACAAGCTTTGAATCAATTTTTCATGCAGTTTTGTATGTGTACGGCCAAATAAATCAAAAGACAAATTAAAATCTTTGATAGATTGCAACTGAAAACCACGGTATTTTTCAACATATTCTTCAACAGGCATATTTTCTTTGTACGCCCCAATTTCACCAGCAGTGCCATGTTCATCAGAACCACAAACAAACAAAACATCACGACCCAATGCACGACAAAAACGCGCATAAACATCACTTGGTAACAAACAACCAATTAAATGTCCGATATGTAAATTGTTATTCACATATGGTAATGCAGATGTAATTAAATATTTCTTTGCCATTTTTATTTTCCCTTTGCCTGTGTCTTCAAAAAAATAGACGCCAACGGGGGGCGTCCAAGTGATTCCCGTTGATTTTTCTTAAGATTAAATTTGCATTCGCATCATTTATATAACCTTTGTATTTCACAGTAATTATATCAGAGCTTTTTATCTTTGCAACTTAAAACCGCTGTTGCATTGTAAATTCCAGCGCAGTTTTGCTATATTCACGTTGCCA
>JAZRAD010000078.1:0-8207 GCA_045634405.1 Candidatus Enterousia sp. | reverse complement strand
ATGGTCAGCCAACAACGTATCCTGAGCAGACTTGATCTGAACCAATGTACGCTGTAAGTATTCTGATATAACCTGATTGTTCGGACTATACTTGCCTTCCTTCGTATATGTGTAATCTTGACATTGATTCAAAACACTGATACACATACCGATATTCTTGCCAGTGTTATCATCATGATAACCAATCTTGCCTTGCAGGTATTCTGATATGCCATAACTTTTATTCTTGCCAAAGTCACTAACATTCTTGAACATTGTATCCGCAACATATTCAGACAGGTTATGGTCGCTCTGCCATGCGTTGTCAGTAGACGCCCCATAATTCCATACACTATACAAGCCACTTGCTGACATACCATCTGTGATATCATTTGACTTACCCGGTGCAGAACCATTTACAATTTCACCGTTTACGATATATTTGCCGGTTGGATCCAAACAATTTTCATAATCTGTACCACATACAAATTCGTCCTGCATACAGGAATCCAATGCATTTACGCAACCACGCAGGTCATAGCTGTTCTTTTGCTGTGCAACCATCAAACGTGCCTTTTGCAATACTGCCTTGGCATTGCGAACTGTATTTGACATATTATCGTTTGCTTCGTTCAATGAACGTTCATATACGATACACTGTTTATCAATTTACAAATCGTATGAATTTGTGATTACAGATATATCAACCCCCTGGGATTGACACGTATTCAACACCGCTGTTTTACAACGTGCAGCCGCTGTCTTATACAATTGTTCACCACGTTGGTTGCTGATACTGTTGGTATTGGTTGTGCCACTGAACAATCCTGTTAAATCAAAACCAGTACTGTCGATATTAAAGCCCATCAACAGACCACTGAAATCCAATGACAATCCTGTTTCACTGGATGTTGCATTACCGGTTTTAACACCAATTATCATATCTTTGATTTTATCCAAATCATTCTTTAACTGGGTTGTATCTTTTTTGTTTTGCATTTGCAATTCAGCCTCGGTCTGGCTGAACAATGTTTCAACCTGATCCTTGGACAGGCCAATATACTGAATCTGTTGTGCAACATCCTGTAACGCTTCGGTTGCTGACTTTAATGCAGTTTCAGTTTTTTCATAACTCTTTAAATTCTTGGAACATGAACAACGACCCTGATTATCATCCAATACATTACAGAAATTATCCATACATGACATATATTGCGCCTTGCAATAATCTGTCATCTGGGCCAATTCATCCAAATCTGAAATATCTGCAGAAACAGTACCAACATCTTGGGCAACAGAAACGGCCGCAACAGATGGCGCACGCGCCTGCATTGCAGACGACGAACGTACACTTACACGACCTGTATATAATGGTTTGGTTACTGTATCCGTTTGTGTCAGTGAACCAGCACGTGCAGCAACACCCTTGATTGCCGGGGTATTACGTGATGTTACACCAGAATTTGTTGTTGCAGCACTGCGCGACGCACGTGACGCAACACGCGTTGCAGTTGCATTTGCACGATTTGCTGTCGCTGTACCAGTACGCGCCTGTGTTGCATTACGGGAAGAAGATGTATTACGTGCACTGATGCTGCGAGAATTTGCAGTTGTACCGCTTGGCACCGCACGAGACGCAGCACGCGAAGACGCAGTTGCATTACGCGGATTAACTTTTGACGGCTGAACAACGGGCGCGACAACTTTTTCTGACGCATTTTCGTCAGCAACCGCGACATCGTCTACAACGATTTCTTCATCAGAATATTCGATGATTTCATCGTATGAAATTGGCGCAACCTCAGCAAATGCGGGCAATACCAACAATCCACTTAATACAGCAACAAGTCTTTTCATGATTAAACCTTCCCTTCTATTTACATGACATTTTAACATATTATACAAATTCAAACAAGCAAAAAACATATTTATCTTTCATATTTTTGTAAATCTGATTCCATTCCTAAATCATTAAAAAATATAATGAATTCCTCTTGAAATAAAATCGCTGTGCGATATAATAAATTTTGTACAAGGTAAAAAAGGAAGTTAAATTGTCTATGCTTAAAAAAGTCGCCGTTTGGATTCTTGCGTTACCACTGATGGGCTGTACCAGTGTACCAACAACAACAAGCGACACTAGACTGGACAAGTACTATCCAAAAATTACCAGCGCAGATTTTAACTATGACCCGTACAAAACCCCAATCGCACAATGTTATGCAGACGAATTAAACACAGGCAAACATACTTCTGGCGCAACACTTATCGAGGACGGCTTGTCCGCATTTGTGATACGCTCGGCCTTTGCACGCATGGCAACCAAGACAATTGATTTACAGACATATATATACAGTAATGACTTTTCATCCAAGGTCTTAATTGGTGAACTGAAACACGCCGCCGACCGCGGGGTCAAAGTCAGAATACTGCTGGACGATTATGGCACAAAATCAGATATCGTTGATGTAATATTACTGAATCAACATCCAAATATCGAAGTTAAAATCTTTAACACCGTGCCTGTACGCAGCAAATTACTGTACTATCCGCAGATTTTAACAGACTTTAATCGCCTAAATTCACGTATGCACAACAAACTGTTCATCGTTGATAACATCGCATACATCACAGGCGGAAGAAATGTCGGCAGGAACTATTTCTATCCAGAAACTGCATCTAACTTTTCTGACACAGACGTTTTATTCTTGGGCGATATGGCCAAGTACGCTACAGACAGCTTTAACGAATACTGGAATCACCACCTGTCAATACCCGCATCTGTATTCCCAAAAGCAACATCAAAAAAAGAACTTAAAAAACTAGAAAAATCATTCGCAAAACTGGAACAAACCAGCACCGAAGGCATAAAACAATACAATAATACCATCAATCTGGCACAACAAGAATACAAAAATAAAAAAATGGATTTCAGCTGGGGACGCGGAAAATTCTTGGCAGACCCACCAGAAAAAGTAGAAATGCCGATGGAGAAAAAAGAACAATACCACGGCAACATCATTCGCGCCCTGAAACATTTATTGGACAGAACAACAGATTCTGTTTATATGTCCGCTGCATATTTTGTACCAGGTCAGGCAGGACTAGAACATATGCTGGACACAGAAAAATCAGGCGTACATATGACAGTCGTTACAAACTCACTGGCGTCCACGAACGCACCAACAGTTTATGCAAAATGGGAAAAATATAGAACTGAACTGATTGAATCTGGCGCAGACGTGTACGAATTTATGGTTTCTGCAGAAAATCTGCGCGGCAAAGAACACGACCGCGAAAGAAAGCAATCAAGTTTTTCTGTACTGCACAGTAAAACAATCGTGTTTGATGACAACATATCTTGGATTGGCAGTTTTAATCTGGACCCACGCAGCGCATATTACAATACTGAAAATGTCGCAATATTTGAAAGTCGCGACTTTGCACAAAAACTGCGCGAAATGATTATCAAAGACACAAAAACATCTTGGCATGTAACACTTGATAAAAACGGCAATACAATTTGGACTGGCCAAAGACCAAACACACCAAAACCAAAAACATACAAACACGCACCAGACACAACTATTCTGCGTCGCATATGGAAATCTATTTGCAACCTGGTTCCTGAAAAATTCGTTTAAATAAAAAAAACAGACCGTCGCCAATTACTTGGCGACGGTTGCTCCCTTCCTTCCGGCTATCCGGAAACTGATTATGCCTTAATCACACATGCACAAGGTTGCATTTATTTACTTTAAGCAGCCTTTGCAACGCTTGAAGAAGACAAAACTGATGTATCGGCAGCGTCCATAATCTTTTTCGCTTCGGCAAAAACTAATTCTTTGACACGCAACGCCAATGTTTTTGTATCCAAGCTTTCTGCTGGAACTTCAAAATTATCTGTACGAATTTGCAGGGAAACATACGCACCAACCAATGATGTACGCGACAAATCTTCGATAGAACGAGGCGCATTATTCTGACCAATCTTTAATTCATCTGCCAATGATACGATTTGACGATCTGCATTTACCCAAACTGTTGTTGTCAGGACTTGGTTCAAGGCAATCATAATTTCTTTGATGTTTTTTTGCATGTGTGTTCCCCTCCTTTCGGGCATTTGTTGTTTTTTATCTTTTTTAATTGTACATACCAAAGTATTTACAAATTTATCAGATAAATTTTTTTGTTTTTCTGTTTTTTCCTTAAAAACCGCCAATTCCGCGAATTTCTAAGGTTTTTATTTCTTTTTCCCTTGTCTATACAAACATCTTAGAACAAAAACGAATCGCAGGTCAAGCATAAAATTAAATTATTTTCATTTTATTTTAATTTTTTTGATTTTTATTACAAAAACCATAAAATACCATAAAAAAACTATGATTTGTCATTGACAACCATAAAATACCGTGCTACATTCGTCTTGAAGCACAGAAACAACGCCGCACAACGGCCTAAAAAAACAGGAAACTTCATAAATGTCATTGTTTCTCTCATCTTATGAAAATCGTTTGGATACCAAGGGCCGTATCTCGGTTCCGGCGTCTTTCCGTGCTTCGGTCAATAATGAAAAGTTTGCAGGTGTGGTTTTATTCCGTTCTTTTACAAACAACTGTATCGAAGGTATGTCGATGTCCCGCATGGAACAAATGGCGGCCGCAACAGATAAAATGGGACTGTTTGACAGCGAACTGGATGATTTGACAGCAATGCTGTTCGCAGATGCACGCCAGTTGGCATTTGATGTCACAGGCCGTATTGTTATACCATCTGATTTGCTAAAACACGCCGGAATTACAGACCGCGCAGTATTCGTTGGTCGTGGAAACAGTTTTCAAATCTGGAACCCAGATGCATTCCACGCAGTTCAGGAAAAATCATTACAAAACCTGCGTAAATCACGCCCTAATTTAAAAATAGCCGAATAAAAATAAAAAACCGCCCGATGGGCGGTTTTTTTATTCTTTTGTTTCTTGCAATTTAGCACGAATATCAGATAACGCCTTGGCACGCTCTTCTATCAAGCCATTTAAATTAGCCTTGGTCAAATCCGCAGCGTATTTAATAGAATTAGCAAATGCCAGCGCATCACTGTTACCATGTGTCTTGAACGCAAAACCACGCAACCCCAAGAAAGTCGCACCCGCGTATGAGCGTGGATCAATCTTGTGCTTTAATCTTTTAAATACATGAACCAAGAAAAACGCACCAATTATCGCCAATACAGATTTCTTAAAGTTTTCAACGATAACACGTTTAATCAGTTTCGCAGTACCTTCGACCGTTTTTAACACAATATTACCAGTAAACCCGTCTGTAACAACGACCTGAACGCGACCTGCGCTGATGTCGTTTGCCTCTACAAAACCGATGTATTCATATGGCAAAGCGTCTTTGTTTTCTGTTAAAACTTTGTTCAAGTGAACCAAAGTTTCATTACCCTTGGTTTCTTCGGAACCAATGTTCAAGACACCCAATTTTGGTTTTGGCATACGGCCTACAACCTCAGCATATACGCTGCCCAATACAGCAAAGTCAAACAAGATACTTTCATCGCATTGAACATTTGCGCCCAAATCCAGCACAACAACACGACTGTCACCGGCACCCGATGGTAACATTGTTGTAATCGCAGGACGCGCAATACCATCAATTGTTTTCAATGCCAATTTAGACAAAGACATCAACATACCGGTATTACCAGCACTTATGACCGCAGCAGAATTGCCTTCGCGGACATCTTTGATTGCCATGTACATAGATGTATCTTGGGCATGACGCAAAACATCCATAACCTTATCCGTCCCCTTGATAACGCCTGGGGCATGAACCACCTCTACATTACGGGCAACACGTGGATATTTTGACAATAACTTACGCAATTTCTTTTCATCACCAAACAGACGAAACGAAATACTGTTTTCGCCATTTTGATACAAGAACTGATTCATACCGCCCAAAACTGCGTTTGGACCTTTATCCCCACCCATTGCATCAATCGCGATAATCTTTTTTTCTTCGGACATAATAAAAACAAAAAAAGCAGAAAGTCGTCACATATGTGAACCCTGTCTTTTCTGCCTTTTATCCCATTTGATTGGTTAAATTATTTTGCACCACATGCAGGGCATACGTGGTGTGGACGTTTCTTCTCACCACATGTTTTGCAAACACCACATGGCATTACAGATAATGCATCATGTGAGCGACGTTGTGCACTGCGTGCTTTACTTGTTTTACTTTTTGGCGTTGCCATTTTTTATCCTTTTGATTTTA
The DNA here is from genome assembly GCA_045634405.1 of Candidatus Enterousia sp. Taxonomy (GTDB): domain Bacteria; phylum Pseudomonadota; class Alphaproteobacteria; order Rs-D84; family Rs-D84; genus Enterousia. The sequence goes on along the minus strand of JAZRAD010000078.1, from coordinate 1,949 downwards.
TAACTGTTCTATTGTATTCAATTTCTACCAATTTGCAAGCAAAAGTTTAATCTGATATTACTTGAGCAAAAAACATACCGTGATTATGCATCAGACCGACAACAGCACTGTGATCATCCAAGCCTAAATAAAATCTGTATCCGTCAGATTCTAATTCTTTTATCTTGGCCAGCTTGAATTCTGCTGTTGTTCCCGGGTAATCGTGAGGTTTACAGAAAACAAGCTTTTGTGTGTTTGGCAATAATGACTGAATCAGATTTTCAACACGCTCCTGCCCCATTGCCCAACGACCTGTGATAAATACAATCGTAAAGTCACGCCCCAATGTTTCCAGAACTTTTATCATATTCTGATTTGGTTCACCAAAACGATCATAGTTTGGTGTTGCGAACTTTTTACATACAACACCGTCTATATCACAATAAATTGCTGGTTTTTCTGACATATATTAAACCTTTGTTTTTTTCAGATGCCGACGCCCAGTGTGGTATTACCATACTGGGCGCCTATCTCATAATCGCAGGATATTAGATATCCAACAATTGTTGTTGACCATTACCTTCGCGTGCCAAACGTTCTGCCTTTTCTTCTGCTTTGGCAATTTCGCGTACACGACGAACGTATGCACCTGTTCCAATTGGAATCAAACGACCAACAATCAAGTTTTCGTTGATACCAACCAATTTATCTGTTGAACCGCTGATTGCAGCGTCAACCAATACTTTGGTTGTCTGTTGGAACGATGCGTTAGAAATAAATGAACGTGAAGTCAATGATGCACGTGTCAAACCAACCAGCACTTGTGATGCAACAGCTGGATTGCCACCTTCGCGTGTAACGCGTGCATTTTCTTCTTCGAAATCAACACGGTCAACAACCTGCCCCATCAAGAAGCCGGTGTCACCTGGGCTTGTGATTTCAACACGACGTGTCATTTCACGTATCAAGATTTCAATATGTTTGTCATTGATGGTCACGCCCTGCAGACGATAAACTTGCTGAACCTGTTCAACCATAAAGGTCGCCAATGCTTTCTGGCCCAAGATACGCAAGATATCCTGTGGAACTGGGTCACCATCAACCAATTTTTCAGCCTTTTTAACAACGTCGCCGCTGCGTACCAACAGGTTCGTACCCTTTGGAACCGCATATTCAACAGGTGCTGTGCCATCTGTTGGTTCAATACGGATAACAATCTTGTTCTTGGCATCTTCCAGTTCAACTGTTCCATCAATTTCAGCCAATAATGCCGGTGTCGATGGACGACGAACTTCCAACAATTCTTCAACACGTGGCAGACCACCAGTAATGTCGCCTGTACGTTTTGCCTGAACAGGGATACGTGCCAAAATGTCACCAGCAACAACCTTGTCACCATTTGCAACATTCAATACTGAATATATTGGCAACAGGTATTCGGCAATCTTTTTGCCACCCAGACTGATAACTTCGCCCTTGGCATTGACCAATGTAATCGCTGGCTTTAATGCCTTTTTGGTGTTTGTTTTCCAGTTAATAACCTTGCGAGAAACGATACCCGTCATGGAATCAACTTCTTCCTGGAACGAAACATTTTCAACCAAGTCGTTAAAGCTTACAATACCGTCTTTTTCAGCAATGATTGTGTTGGAATAAGGATCCCATTCTGCAACCTTGTCGCCTTTTTCAACAGCGTCACCATCGTTAACAATCAACATTGACGCATATGGTAAGTTACTGCTGAACAATTCTTTGCCTTCGGCGTCAACAATTGCCAGTTTACCATTACGGCTTAATACAACAACACGACCTGCACTGTTTTTAATTGTGTTCACACCAGACAATTTAATTGTACCGGATACTGGAACTTCGATAAAGTGACTTTCTGCACCACCTGATGCAACACCACCAATGTGGAAAGTACGCAAAGTCAACTGAGTACCAGGTTCACCAATTGATTGTCCTGCAAC
>JAZRAD010000077.1:0-1864 GCA_045634405.1 Candidatus Enterousia sp. | reverse complement strand
GGCAAACACCGGTGTTTTATTTATAACATAATCAGTTTTTCAAGATTTTCTGTAGCGGCTGCAATATCAAAATCTATTCCGATAATTTCATCACGCGCGCTTTCATCACTAGATTTAATAAATTCTGCTTTTGATAATTTTAATTTTTCAATGTATCTTTGCAGTTTCAAAGAAACGATATATTTTTCTGCTGCAACTTTATCAAGATTTAATTCAGGTGCAGTACCGTCAAAATCAATCCCCAGTGTTCCTAAAAATTCCAAATATTTTTCTGCCAATTCTGGGTAAGTATTTACAATATAAACAAGTGTATTTTTTGTAATTGTATCAATATCAGGTAATTTTATCTGTACGACAGATTTTGGGCGATTCCACTTGTGCCAATTATTAAATATACGATTATTAAATTCTTTTTCATATTCTGATTTTAATTCTGGGTCAACGATTTTTTCCAGTTCTTTTTTCAAGAATTTTTCTGCCTGAACACGACCACCTGGGGTTGATACTAAAAAGTTGTTATTTATACTTTGCCACATAAAATCAACCAATGGAATTGCATCATTTATAATTTTATTCATGGCATCTGTACCATTTGTTTTTAAAATTTCATCAGGGTCTTTGCCACCGGTTACAAATGCAAATTTTATATCAGATGTATCGCGTAAAAAAGGCATAACAATACTGCATGCACGGCCTGCTGCTTTTAACCCTGCCCCGTCGCCATCAAAACAAAATACAATATTTCTGTTCAGTTTACACAGTAAACCAATATGGTCTTCGGTAAGTGCAGTTCCAAGTGGTGCAACAGTTTCACCAAAACCATTTGTTTGCATTTTTATTGCATCAATTTGACCTTCGACAATAATACTGCGGTTTGCACGATGAATTGCGTCGCGTGCAAAGTTTAATCCAAATACAGTTTTGCGTTTATGGAAAACATCTGTATCAGATGTGTTTATATATTTTGGTTCACTGCCATCTAATGAGCGTCCAGAAAAAGCGACAATTTTTCCATTTGCATTAAATATTGGAAACATCAACTTATCGCGAAAGAAATCATACATACCATAATCGCCACGACGACAAAGACCAGAATCAATCAAGTGTTTTGAATTTGCATATTTATTCGCGATAATATTATTTTTTGGCGCATATCCAATACGATATTTTTTTATCATATCATCATTAAATCCGCGTTTACGCACATATTCCAACGCATGCGCACCATCTGGGGTAAATAGTTTTTCAGAATAAGTCTGTGCCGCCAGTTCACAAATTTCAAACAAAGATTCTTCGCGTTTTACAATATCTGGATTTTTTGGCTTAAAATCAGGCATTTTTATTCCAGCCATATTTGCCAGTTCTGTAATAGCAGGAATAAATTCCATATTATTAGATTTCATTGTAAATGATATAATATCACCATGTTCACCACATCCAAAACAGTGATAAAAACCTTTTTCTTCGTTTACAGAAAAACTGGGAGTTTTTTCATTATGAAACGGGCAACAACCCCAATAATTTTGACCTTTTTTAGTAAGTGGTACACGACGACCAACAACATCAACGATTGATAATCTGGCACGTAATTCATCGGTAAAGTTGTTGTCAAATCTTGCCATTATTTCTTCTTTGCCTTGTCGTTGATAAGTTTAATCGCTGTTTCTAAATCAGGCATTTCACGCACAGAAACATTTACACGATTAGATGAAATATATGCACCATAACGTCCAGATGGATAAAAGAAAATCATCTTTTTTGTTTCGGGGTTTTCACCTATTTTAACAGGTTCTACTTTTTTTACAGTTGCAGATAGTAATTCGCGTGCAATTTCCAGTGTAATAGTTTCGCTGGTATATTTTTT
>JAZRAD010000076.1:0-3569 GCA_045634405.1 Candidatus Enterousia sp. | reverse complement strand
ACCTGCATTTAATCGTGATAACCGTCGTGATATGGGACCACGTATGAACAATCGTATAACCGCCAAAACTGTACAGGTAATCAGTGCAGATGGCCAGAATTTGGGCGTTATGCCAATTGCCCAGGCACTGCAAATTGCATCGGATGATGGTCTGGATTTGGTTGAAATGAACGCAAACGCGCCTGTGCCAATTGTAAAGATATTGGATTACGGTAAATTCAAATATGAACAGAAAAAACGCGCGTCCGAGGCAAAGAAAAACCAAAAAACAACCGGAATGAAGGATGTATGGGTAAAGCCTTTTATTGAAGAAAATGATTTAAATATCAAAATGAAAAAGGTTTTTGAATTCTTGGCCGATGGTAACAAGGTAAAGATTTCTGTTATGACACGTGGTGACAAGCGGGTTTTGGGACGCGGTAAAGATGCGATTCCAGAATTGTTCGCGCGTATAATGGAATTGGTTGGTGATAAAGGCACGATGGAGTCAAAGTCAAAACCAGACGAACGCACTAAATCTATTATAATTGCACCTGCAAGATAATAATAAAAATACCGGCATTTGCCGGTGTTTTTTATGCTAATTCTTTTACTGTTTTTGTTTTTGCGTCATATACTTTCGGTTTGCCTTCGTATCGTAGTGCACGATGATGTTTTGGTATCAGATATTCTGGAATTGGCGATGCGCGTCCCATTCTGACCTTGTCGTCCAATGCGATTTGAATTGGTGTTTTGCGATAGAAGTGCCATTCTCCATCAGCTTCAACTGGGCGGTTATAAGAACCTTGGAACAATACCAATTGTTTTTGTTTTGGTAATGTCATCAAATCCATTGGGCTGTACAAGTCTTCTTCTTTTTCAACCTCTGTATCCTTGCCGTCTGGGCCTTTTTCTTTCTTTTTAACTTTTTTCTTGCCAATCATACGTGAAAATCTTTCGGCTGTTGCATAGTCATTAACACGCATTACAACCTTGGCAGCAGTATTCGCGATAACTGTTTCGGCGGCTTTATCGCCATATTTTTCTTGAATCTGACTGATGTCCTGACCAACAATCAGATATGAAACCTTTTGTCCACGACCAACCGCAGGGCCACGGATAACAGCCTCTAACTTATTCATTGTTGGCATTTCGTCCAATACAAACAGGGCGGGATACGGACCCAGTTTTTGACCGTGATTCATTTTCTCTGGTGGGTTTGCAATCAAAAAGTTTGATAGCAATTCGATAAACATACTGGTAATTGCGCTAAAAGCTGGCGCATCTGCAACGTTCATAGACAGGTAAATTGTGGTTGGTTTCATCTTGCCGTCTGTTGGGTCAACCATACCGCGAACATCGCTGAAGTGAATGTCAGAATGGCGTGTATGTTTATTTACCGCAGGATGACGGAATATATTCAGTCCAGCGTTCATCGTTGATATAACAGAACCACGTTCTTTATCCGGTGTATTTGCAAGGTTTATCAGTGCAGAAATTGCATCGCTTTCATATGAGTACAGGCGTGCTTCATTAATGGCTTCGGTTAAAAAGTCTTTCATTGGGTCAGCCATCATAACCATTTGATCGCCTTGGCGTTTGCGTTCTTCCAGTTCGTTTGCAACCTTGATTTGTCCTTCGACGTACCATGCCAAGAACATAGGGATTGAAGCCTCGGATCCATGCCATTCTGGTGGTAATCCGCCCCAAGTTCCAACATGGACATAGTTGTTTATGTTCAATTCGCCACGTTGTAACAATGACATCGCAGCATACGCATTTGGGTCTGATGTCATTGTCATATAATAGTCCATCAATACAGCTGCATCTTGTTCGTCAAAAGCGTTATTTTTTAATCTGTAATAAAAATAGTCATTTGCCTTGGCGCGTTCAACCTTGGATACGATAAAATTGATAAATCCTGTCAGTGCCGCACGTGCTGTATTTGACCAGTGCGGGTCTTTGGCATTTTCTTCGACAATTGAATTTACGATAACTTGAATATACGTACTGCGTTCTTCAGCAGATACAGGCAGGTTTTCAGGTGACAAAGGATTCCATGCAGGATAATAAATTCCTTTTTCTGGTTCGTCTGGTGCCGCCCAATTCATAATAAACACAGGTCCTAATGTTGCACGATATGCAGATGTTTTTTCGTCCAGTTCAGGTTTTGGGTCGTTTATAATCATTGATACATCGTTGCAATCCAATATAGTTGGTATAACGACGCCCTGTGTTTTACCAACACCAGCAGGTGCCAATAACAGTGCAGACATACATTCGTCCATCATCAATGGCATATTTTTACCCTTGTTCTTGAAATAGCCCAGCACCATCATAAAGCCTTTGAATAATCCTTCGGTATTTTTATGGTTTTGTGCCATTTTTTTTACGTCATTCACAGTTGCTTTGCGTGATGATTTTTCATCAAATTTATCTTTGGAATGAGGGTTAAATTCATCTGTCATTGTTGCGTCTGCTAAAAAGAAATACCCAACAATTGGCAACAATGGCGTTATGCATGCGATATCAGGGTGTGATGCAACGCGCCCCAGCCAAGCAGGAACTTGTGCCAGAACAGATAAACCAAAAGACGACAACATTTGACTGAAATAAATGGCAATCCAATGATTTGTCGCGGGTGACCATCCGTATCGCCAAATATGTTCTATGGGAAAAGTGCATGCAAACATCAGTGCTGCAATCAGCCAAATCATAATCGTCCAGCGGATTGACCAAAACTCACGCGCAAGTGGTGTTTGTTCGTGTTCTTTGTACTTTTTGGAATCGAAAATTCCGATTCCTTTTCCTTTGCCGGACGCTGATAAAAAGTTGAATTTAATTGCCATAGTGCTAATATTATATCAGAAAAAACGAAAATAAAAAATCAGGAAAAGTAAAAATATGAAAAATATTCCAAGAATTTTTGTCGGCGAAAATATTGAGTGTGGTATTGATATACCTGTTGGTCGTGATGTTTCGCATTATTTGACACGTGTTATGCGAACAAAAGATTGTTTGGTGTTTGGAAATGGCTGTGAATATAGTGCTGTATTGTCTGACGATGGCAAGTTTTTGACAGTTGGTGCACAAACGGGACACTCGGACCCATCAAATAATATCAGATTAATGTTTGCACCGATTAAACGGACTGATGATTTGTTGAATATGGCAACGCAAATGGGTGTTGCGGAATTCTTGCCTGTGATAACAGCGCGAACAAATGCAAATCATATAAATTGGGAACGTATGCAAAAAATAGTGGTTGAGGCAGCCGAGCAGTCCAACCGTAACACTGTGCCAAAGATATTAAAACCGATAAAATTTACAGAACTTGATTTGTTAAATGTTGTTTTTGCAGATGAGCGTGCTGCATATGGCAAAGATTTAAAGTCTGGGACGGGGGATATAAATTCCATCCTTGTTGGACCCGAAGGTGGTTTTTCTGATGATGAATTTAATGCGTTGGATGCCGCTGGCGCGCGTGGCATATCGTTGGGCAAAACAATATTGCGTGCAGAACTGGCGGGATCAATTGCAATTGCCAAGGTGGTGAAATAATGGGAATTCGTATTGCAAAAGTTATCGCT
>JAZRAD010000075.1:0-1929 GCA_045634405.1 Candidatus Enterousia sp. | reverse complement strand
CCTTGTCCAATGTGCAAATTTCTGCATCTTTGTTCATAACTTCGACACCACCAGCTGTTTCAATCATACCTGCTGTGGCAACTGCTGGGCCTTTGGCTTTCAAATAAGCCTTATGTTGACCTTCGGTCAGGGCCTTGAAGTAAACGCCCTTCAAATTCAAGATAATATCTGTAACATCTTCACGTACACCAGAAATGCTGGAAAATTCGTGTTGTACACCATCAATTTTGATACAAATTGGCGCGCAACCCTGTAATGAAGACAACAATACACGACGTAATGCGGTACCCAATGTCAAACCGAACCCTTTTTCCAATGGTTCTGCGACAAGTGTTGCAATATTTGGATTATGTTCATCTGCCTTGATTGTCAGCTTTTTTGGCTTAATCAAAGTCATCCAGTTTTTTTCAATCATAATGTTTTTCCTTTTAGCTTAGTTTATCATTTTCGCCAAATGGCCGCGCATACAAACGTGTACGCAGGGCAAATTTTATATCACGCGCACCCAAAAGTCAACAAAAAAGGCATAAAAAACACTATATTACCTGCCACAACATAAAATATGGTTGGCGCCATAACACCGGCACCAACACATTTCATATTCTAAGGTTTTTCTAGTTAAAATCTTTGTTAGATATCACATTTGGTTTGCTCAAAATCTTATCGTCAGGACTACAATAACAATTATCATTATCCAAATCAATCGCCCAGCGCAACAATTCACATTTGCTATTGTTGCTGCCCGATCTTGATTGTTTGTTTGTGTCGCAATACGATTTACATACATCCAAGAAAAACTTCTTTGCTGCAGGAGTATCTTCCATAACAGCTGTCCCTATGTGCACGGTCTTTGGACCGTTATCATTTTCCCCATTTGTCCCCATTTCATATTTATATGTAAATGTAAGCCCCCCCCTCGTAGAAGCACAACCCTCTGCTTTTTTTCTGGTTATTGTTTTTATAGCACCCTCCGACCTTCCTGTCTTTCTGATCCCAGAAACTACTAAACCTTCACCAGTACCACACTCTACAATCTCACAAGAGAAGTTGGTGGGACCGCTTCTTCTAATCTTGCGACCATTCCCACAGAATGAGACTTTTTCTACACCCATGCAACAACCATTACCAATGGCATACGCATTTCCAGTATTAGGCAACCACACTCCATCAGTATACTTCAACTTTAACACTGCATCCATATCTTTCTTTACTTCTTTACATACATTTTCCGCCCTTTCAACATCTTGTTGGTCTGTATATACACCATACTGTACCGTCAGTTTACAAGTAAATAGATCACCACTAGTATTATGAGACACAAGAATAGTAATGTCAGTATCTGAAAATTGCTTCTTTGATTTTAACGTAACAGAATTGCCCTCATATTGAATATCAAGCGACTTATCGTTATACTTGCCTTCAACATTTTTAACTGTATAGCCGTCAAACGAGAGTTTTTTTGTCTGACCTTTTATAACAGCTATGGCTGTATTACATAACGGATTTCCAGTCAACTCGCCTTTAACTGTCGGGTTTATAACGCCAGATTTCAATTTGTTTTGTTCCTCCGATCCACCGCCGCCTTCGGGAACTTTCACAGTAGGAGAAGAACCTTTTTCCGAAATTACAATACTTCCACCGCCACCTTCGGAAACTGTCACATCAAAAGTACACGTATAACTTTTGTTACCTATCTTAAACTCAACAGTAACCGAAGATGTACCGGCTGCCACACCCGTTAAAATAATTGTATTTGTATAATGTGACACGGACACAATAGCAGGATTTGTACTAGATACATTTGCTACACTTGCACCTGATACCGTCATTGTCTTTGTATTACCTTTGGTAACAGGTATATTAGTATCGGTCGGACACGTAATACCACCAGCATCAGAATATGAAAAACTCGTCGAAAAACCTTCTCCC
>JAZRAD010000074.1:0-3234 GCA_045634405.1 Candidatus Enterousia sp. | reverse complement strand
TCTGGTATTACAGAATTAAATTGTGCGCATTCTATAGCAAATTTGGGTGTGTTGATTGGGCTTTTGGATTCAACTGTTCAACGGGTTATTATTAGACCAGCACTTTTAACTAATATCAAAAATAATATAGACGGTGCGTTGGAATGTGCACAGAAATTTGTTGCGAGATATCCAAATATTGTTGTGATAGATGATAAACAAAAACAAACTCTGTTAAATGTCTTGAAAGACGTGTCGCAATCCAAGAGCAATGAAACTGTAAAACAAAACATACCGAAACCAAAAAAAGAGGTTGTTGCAGAAAAGACAGCTGATTGGTTGGATAGGGCAGAATTAGAGCAAATTTGTGTTGCAAGTCCTTTGTTGGGTGGTTTGTTAAACGATGAAGAGTTAGAACGCTATATCCGTATGGCGATGTCGGATAAATCTGGTATAAAAATAAATAAAAGTTCAAGATTGCGTGCGGATGGTGTAAAAGTAGTTTGTGTGCATAGAGATGATGTAGATGCGATATTAAATTTTATGATTGAAAAATATAACGAAAATTCGCAAAAACGCACTGCTACAAGTAAACCAAAAGAAAAATCAGGTAAAAAGCCTGATAATCCAAGAGAAGCAAAACCGGTTGATACAACCGTGTCGCAGAAAGTATTTGTAAATGACAAAGAGCTTTCAGAAATTGTCATTGAAAAATATATTCCAGAAAATGTCTTGAAGGATTTGGCTTTAAACGACCAGATAACTTTGTTGCAAGACGTTGCCAAGGTAAACGTTCAACCATTTGAATTAAATAAACAACAGGTTCATTATATTGAAAACGGCAAGATAATAAGTTTGCCTAATTTGGAATTTAAAAATGCCAGGGTTTTGTCACAAAAGATACAGTCCAGGGATAACAGACGTATCGTTTGGTATATGGATGGAAATAAATTCTATGCGGTGTATTACTTTGCCAAACATGATAAATCTAATGATTATAATCTTGCATTGCAGGCAAATAACGAAGAAATAAATGGTGCTATCAACTTGGTAAAACGAAATATTGCGGATGCCAAAGATAAAGGAATTGATATTTCTGTTAGCGGTTGGTTGCAACGTTTGTCGGCACATATCACTGAAAAAGAATCAAAAAAAACAAAGAAAAAGTCTGCTGGTGTTGCTGCAACAGCAAAAACAACAAAGAAATCTGTACCAGAATCTTTGCCTAAACAGCCGGTTGTGAACCCAGAACAAGTAGAAACACCAAAAAGAAAGTCCGGTCGTCCACCCAAGGCAGAAATGGTCGTGTCTGTAAAGGCGCAACCAGTCGCAGAATCTGTTGTGGAACAATCTGTTGTGGCTTCTGAGGTTACAAAACGCAAACGTCCAAGATTTCAAAAGCCAATCGATTTATCACACGTCAGGGCATTTAGAGAAGGTGGTATCGCAGTCGAAGATTTTGCGACCGCAACAAATAACGTTGCAGAACAAGAAAAACAATATCAGATTGCGACATTGCTTGTTTCTGAAATGAACTTGCATTGGAACGATATTGATGAAATGCACGCGACATTTACGGTCAGATACAGTACTGCCAAGGGGATGACACAGAAACTTGTTCGTCAGTTGTCAACAGAAACAGATACGGAAAAAATGCTGGCTGCGACAGAAAAATTACAGCGTGCTTTACAGCAAAAACGGTTCTATGAAAAAGCGTTGAATAAATTAGACTGCTTTAAATCAGAACTGAAAAAAATGCAAGAAGAGTATGAAAATATCAAGTAAATAAAGCGGGATAAAAATCCCGTTTTATTTTTTTATTTAAATATTGCAAGTTTTGTTTGCGAAATGTATAATGTCAACCGATAATAAAAAGCTAAGGGAAAATAGAAATGGCAACAATTACAAGAAATGATTTTGCAAACAGACTGCGTGAACGCTTTGGTTTAACAACTGCGGACGCATATAAAATGGTTGATGTTGTATTTGATGAAATATGCGAAGCGTTGATAAACGGCGAAGAAGTTAAATTTGCAGGTCTTGGTACTTTCAAAATCTTGGAAAAGAATGCGCGTATGGGACGTAATCCAAAAACAGGTGCGTCTGCTGTAATATCTGCGCGTCGTGTTGCGTCTTTCCGTCCAAGTACAGAATTCCGCGAACGTGTCGCCAGCGGAAAATAATTCAGACGTTATTTTATCGTTTTTTTGTTAAATTGTATGAATATGAAGCACAGAATAAAACAAGTTTTGTCTGATTTGGGATTTCATAAAGACGATGTAGAAATTTTATCTCAAGATATTTTTGAAACATATACATCCGTTGGGCGAAATTATCATGATATAAATCATATCTTAAATATGTTGAATAATTTCGATGAATTTATGCGGTGTTCTGAAAGCGCGCAAAAAATAAAAAACGCTAAAGAGTTTATGTTTGCAATTATCATGCATGATTATGTACACGGTAACGCAAACGATGTTGATGATAGTATAAAAAAATCCAAAGAATTTTTATATAAAGTTTCTTCAAGATACAACTGTGATTATGTTGCGGCTTTAATCAAAGCCACTGATTATGATAAATGTGAAGATGTTGATTTTGATGGACAATTGATGCAAGATTTAGATTTGCAAACATTGGGTGCTGTTGATACAGAATATGATAAATATGCCAATCAAATAAGACAAGAATATCAGCAATATTCAGATGATATTTTTTATGCAGAAAGAGTAAAAATATTAAATGTATTTTTGAACCGTGTATATATTTTTAATACGGAATATTATCGTAATAAATATGAACAGGTCGCCCGCAATAATATTGCCCGAGAGTTATTAAAAATAACAAATTAAAAATCCCCGTAATGGGGATTTTTTTATTACCACAGTTTGACACGATTTTGTGGCATGGTATACATTTTATCATTAGGTGTAATTCCAAATGCATCGTACCATGCGTTGATATGTGGCAGTATTCCATTTACGCGATTTTTACCCAACGAATGTTCGTCAATCTTGGTCAGTCTTAGTTCTTCGTCAGGACGAATGTTTTGCGCCCATGCGCCTGCATATGCGATAAAGAATCGCATATCAGATGTTAAACCAGAAACTGTTTCAGATGGCGTGCCAAATTTTTTATACGCATCAAATGAATTTGTGACGCCATCATAATCTGCCAAGTTTTCGCCCAGTGTAAATTCGCCGTTTGGGTTTACTTCGTCATTGATTTTGATGGTATTAAAGAATTCTTTCA
>JAZRAD010000073.1:0-5138 GCA_045634405.1 Candidatus Enterousia sp. | reverse complement strand
TTATAAACACGATCAGATGGTTGTGCACCTTTTGCCAACCAAGCTTTTACTTCGTCCATTTTCAAGATAACGCGTTTATCGCTGTCTTTTGCCTGCATTGGGTCGTATTTACCAACAACTTCCAAAACATTGCCAGAATTACGTGCATTACGAGAATCTGTCACAACGATGTGATAGTAAGGACGTTTTTTTGCACCATGACGTGCCAAACGAATAACAGTTGCCATATTTTTACTCCTTTTATAATTTAACTGTTTAACCACAAAGAAAACCGCCATCAAGGACGAAACTCGTCGGATGATGTACCACACGCATACTGCGAACTGGTTTTATTATAATGGCAATCTTTGGGATTTGCGGACATATTATGTACAAAAAATTTATAAAAGTCAAACATTTATTGATTTTTTTGATTTAGTCTGGACTTTTCTTTTTGTTTTATATAGAATATCCAACACCGCGGGCGTGGTATAATGGAAGCACGTCAGCTTCCCAAGCTGGAGACGAGGGGGCGATGCCCTTCGCCCGCACCAAAAATACAGCCGACCCTTGTGGTCGGATTTATTTTTGGCCTACGGCGTTGGAAGAGAACCCGACAAAAGGGTTCGGGGCGTCAGTTGACGAGAACAAGCATTGCGCAGTTCGAGTCTTACGTAGCGAAAGGGGCCCATAGAGCAACAGCGAATATGGGAATCAGACATTCCCTTCGCCCGCACCAAGAATTCAACCGGCCTTATGCCGGTTTAATTATTGGATTGCGACGACGGAAGAGAACCCGACAAAAGAGTTCGGAACAAAGTGAAAGCGAAGACGGACTTTAAAAAATTATCTTTGATTTTCAGACTTTATTTGTTGAATATGTTTTTGAATTTCAGCCATCGCATTTTTAAATTCAAATGCCTCAGGAATAGGGCAATTGTCTTTACCAGAACCGCCACACAACGAACACTGTACCCAATTACCAGTTTGTAATGCAACACATCTTTTTTTAGCCTTGCTTGCGATAACACCTTGTCTGGTAAATTTGGTTAAAAACAGTTCGACATTATTGCGTTTTAATTCCATTAAAAATCTAAAAACAGGGCAAATACGTTGTGCCAATTCATTATCTTGCTTGTACAGTTCGCGTCTTTGCGCTTCTTTTTGTTTTATCTGCTCTTTGTGTTCCGAATAATACGCGCGTGATTTTTTATTATAAAGTTCTTTCTTTTGTTGATACGCACGTTTTTTGCGTTCTGATACAGCAGCTGCATTATTCTTGCGATATTCTGCCCGATAAGCTTTCAAATGTTCTGCATTTTGCTGACACCATTGTAAATTATATTTTTTTATTTCTTCAATATGTGCCAAATAATATTGTTTCATAATTTGCGCATTTCTGGCCTTGTTTTTCACATAGTGACGATGTCTGTATTCTCGTTTATATTCTTTGTGTTCTTGTTCGTACTGACGTTGCCATTCCAATCGCGCTTGTTTTTTGCGTGCATTTATTTCTGCCAACTTTGCAGTCACAAAGTCTGTTGAACATTTTAATTCCGGTGTACAATCTTTAATTAAATCATTTAACTTATGTATGCGTTCAACCGTAATTTTAAACGGCAATATATGCGATAATAATTCACATAGATTATCATCAATATGTTTAACACCTGCCATAACGTCCATAAACTGTTCGGATGTAAAAACATCTTGCAAAGCTTCCGATTCTATAAATTTTTCAAGCGTTTTTGATTTACTGGAATCAAACAAATACCATTCAACAAATATATCAGACAAGGACTGTACAGAAGCCGCAACAGAATCTATTGGACGATATGATATTGACAACCCGTCACCATAAACCAAAGGAGCATTATTCATTATCGCACCTTTGCCAACAATTCTTTCAAAACATCATTCATTGGTCGCCCATTAATATGCGCACGGTGTTTATAGTTTAATATAGCTGTATCATTATTATCTATTTGAAGACAATGTCCATCTATTGCATTTGGTCGTCCGTCTGGCACATATTTACCCAAACTGTTGTCTGATGCGCGTCCTACATTGCTGACATTAACACCAAAATCATAAAAGACTTTCATTGCACATACATTTGGAACTGCGATAATAAATTCTAAATTTTGATTAAATTCTACAATCAAACCTTTGGTGCGCAATGCACTTATGATATTTACAAATTCCGTACGTGATTTGACATCATTAAAACCAACCAAGGTAACGCGTATTGCGGGTGCTAAATAGTCACTGCGCACAATATTGTTCAATATATTGACCACTGCCGAAGTATTTTTATGAAACGCATCTACTGATATATCCATAGACATCAACACATTGTTGCGGTATGCAGAATTTGCAAAATCACGCAAAATAAGATTTCGCATATCTTCATCCGCACCCCATATTCCATTTGTTTTGACGAATGGCACCATATTATGTCGCACCGCGATATTTAAACATTCTGGGATATATTCTTGTTGATTATGGAAATAGGGTGCCATTGTTTCACCACCCGTAAAGACTAAATGTTCCCACTTTGGCACTTGCAGTTCACAAAATTCGCCAACATACTTTTCAACATCTGACAACGGCATAATATTAGGTGCAATATGTGGCCCACTGCATTCACAACAGTGTGCACATTTCAGATTACACCAATTAGTGTTCTTAATTGAAAAACTAATTTTACCACAACCAGTTGCCATACAATCAAATATCCTATGCTATGAAGTTTGACAAAAGTATAATATAAGATATTTATTTGTCAACAAATATAATAAAAAATTGTGTGTAACGCACTATCTTTTTTTGCTTGCCGTATTTACGTGTAGGTGCTCTTTTATGCGCGACTTGCAACGTGCATATTTCTTTTTGCGCTTTATTTCTTTTAGTGACATTACACTTTCGTCAGCCACAGGCATATCAATTTTAAATTTATACTCAACATCAAACAATTCATCTACGAAAGTTTTACCGCGTTCCTCGTTACATTTTGCATGAGCAGGCGCCATATTAGAAATATGATCTTTGCCGCCACGACTGCGCGGAACAATATGATCCCATGTAAAATCATTTATAGATGAAATTGGTTCTTTGCACAATGGGCATACTGGATATATTCCATGCGCAATCAACATTGCATATAAACGCTTTACTTCATTCGCATCCAGTTGCCACGCAACACTTCCCAACGCCTTTATAACATTTTTAATATCTTTCTTTTTCATATTACTTACTTTTGATTTACAGGCACTTGCAATAACTGTTGTGGGTATATCAAGTCTGGATTTTTAATACCATTGCGTTCTGCAATAATACTGAACAAAATACCACGACGCATAAAGTTACGCGCAATAATCCACAAACAATCACCACGACGAACTGTATAGTATGTATCATCATCACCAGTCATTTCTGGCATTGTAAATTTATGAAAGACATAACCAACAGTACGGCCATCACCATCATGCATACGTACAGTCAGCGAATATTCTTGCCCAGGTGTCAATTCACCAACATCTGCACCCAGACCAAAGTGCTTATAATCAGATACGCGTGCAAAGCCAACATATTCATCGTTCAGACTTAAAGACACACGCAATCTTGGCAATCCATCGCCTGTTACAACAATGCGACCAGAGTCCAAGTAATCAATCTTGGAAACAGTCAAATCGTTATCTTGCAGACTTGATGGCATTTGCAATAATGTACTGCCGTCTTTGGTCATCAATAAAGACACAGAATTCTGTGGGCCATTTTCAGAAATATAAACGAACACACTCTCGTTTGATTTAATTTCAGGATCATTACCAACCAATACGATTGTATAGTTGCCTGCATCCCATGCTTTCTGTGTACTGTATACAAATTCGCCATCAAAGTTTGTGCGTTCTGTTGCAATTACACGACCATTTACCATAACAGAAATGTTTTTATGAGGCATCCAACGACCAGCAATAACGACATTGCCTTCTTTTTCAATACGCACAATATCAAATTCAGGAATTGTAACTTCTTGTTTCTTTTCAACAACTGGAACATTTACTTCTGGCACCAAGACAATACGTGAAGCACTGTTTACACGAACAAACGCAACCCATACAGCAATAAAGACAACAATCAACGCACACAGAATAGGGAACCAATACCCCAGCAATACAGAACGTTGATTTTTTTGTTTTTTTTCTACTTCGGGCTGTTTTTCAGATTCTTGTTTGGAAAATACATTTAACTTTTTCAAAAAACTGCGCGTGTATGCACGACGATTTTCCAGCCAATCATTTTGCTTTGAAATTGCGCTGTCAATTAAATCGTCTGTTGAACGCTTTGTTTTTCCCATATTTGCTTTATTATCTTTTGCCATATTTGTAACTCCAATTAAAACTTGGACAAATTATTCCAAATTATATTTCTTTGTCAATTTATTTATGATATAATTCTATGAAAAGGACGGAAAAAGAAATGAAAAGAATAGGTATTATGACAACGGGCGGCGATTGCAGCGGTTTGAACACTGCAATTCAACGCATTATTCGCGGCGCAACATTACGTAAATGGTCTGTTTATGGAATCTTGGATGGCACGGATGGATTGTGTGTTACACCGCCAGCTGCTGTAAAATTAAACGATTTAATGTTACCAATTGAAAATGCACGTCTGGCGGGCAGTTTTCTGCACAATGGACACGCCAACGCATTAAACTTTGAAACAGCGATTGAGCGTGGCAAAACAGCGGCTTTTAACAAACAATTACACAAATCATTATGTGATTTAAAACTGGACGCACTGATTTTAATTGGTGGCAATGGCAGCATATCACTTGCATGGGCAAATCGCCAAATCTATCGTGATTTACAATTGATATGCATACCCAAGACAATTGATATGGACATTCCATTAACAGACAGAACAATCGGTTGTGACACTGCGGTTCAGCAATTAACATCATATTGTGACCAATTAATGCTGACCGCACGCAGTCATCATCGCTGGTTTGTTGTACAGGCAATGGGGCGCGACTGTGGCAATTTGGCGTTAAATGCAGGTGTTGCAATTGGCGCATCTGCAATCTTGATACCAGAAATAAAGTTTGATGTTGATGCGCTGGTTACACATATCAAGAATCAACCAACGGACTA
>JAZRAD010000072.1:0-11642 GCA_045634405.1 Candidatus Enterousia sp. | reverse complement strand
ACATAACAAAAACAGACAATACAGAGATTGTAATACGATGCATTTTTCCTTTCCTTCCGTTTTCATCATAGAACAAATGACGAATCGCACGCAAGAACAAAATACATCAAAATAATAAAAACTTTTATTTTATAACTTCGTCAGCAATCAAATCAGCAGCATTATTTTTTACCAATGCCTTTTGTGCCATCTTTGCTAGACGAGATGGATTATCAAACAAATCTGTCAAAGTCGCTGTCAACCAACGCGGTGTAAATTTAGATTGTTCAATTGCAAAGCCTGCACCAGTCTTTGCAAAACTTTCTGCATTAGCTGCTTGATCTGGATTTATACCCAGTGGCACCAATATCGCACCACGACCAATCGTTTGCAATTCAACAACTGTACTGGCACCACTGCGACCAATTACCAAATCAGCATCCGCAATCGCACCACACATATCATGAATAAAAGATAGTACATTTGCATGAATCTTATTTTCTGCATAAAACTTTTGTAATTTTGCAACATTTTCTGGTCGTGTTTGATGGGTCACAAAAATCTTTTTATTTTTCATTGCTGCAATCGCACCAGGCACAACATCATCCAGTATTTGCGCACCAAGCGACCCACCCGTAACCAATAGCTTAGACTTTCCTGTAAACGGTGCGCCTGCACATGCCATAAAATCACTGCGCACTGGCAGACCTGTATAAACAACGCGAGTTGCAGAATTTGTTATCCCAGAAACATTTGGAAAACTGGTCATCAAGGTTTTAACCCAGCGCATTGCAAATTTATTTGCACGCCCAATCGCAGCATTCTGTTCATGCAAGAATGTCGGAATATGCCAAACATGCGCTGCAAACACCGCAGGCACAGATGCGTATCCACCAAACGCAACAACCCTGTCTGGACGCAACACCATAAAACGTAAAATAAGCGCAACTGCAGAAACACCAATTTTAAACAAAGCATACATTTGCTTTATACGACTTTTTGCACCAACACCGGACGCCCAAATATGCGCAATACCTGCACCACTTGGTTTATCACGCACAACCATTTTACGCACACGACCATCACAAGATATCGTTACACGATGACCACGTTTTACCAGTTCTGATGCGACACTTAAAGCAGGGAATACATGCCCACCTGTTCCACCTGTTGCAATCCATATTTTCATTTTATTCCCCTTTGTATTATTTCCATTTGTCTTCGCGTATCAGCGCCAATATCATCCCGAATAATAAACAATATCCTAAGAACGAACTGCCACCCGATGAAATAAACGGTAACGTCATACCCTTTGGTGGCATCATCCCAAGTGTCGTCGCCAAATTTATACAGACCTGGGTTGCAAACATCACAGCCCTCCCACAAATTGCATAGAACACAAACCTGTCACGCGTTGTTGCCGCAGTCAACATTAAACGGCGAACAATCAAGAAAACCAACACCAATAAACCACACGCAATAATCGCACCCCAGTCTTCGACCAAGGTCGCAAAAATAAAGTCTGTATGTGCGTCTGGCAAGTATTCTTTGGCAAAAGCTTCTTCACGCATACCAAACAGACCTCCCTGACGAACAGTCGCAATTGACAAGCCAACCTGACTACGCGGATCCAATGGTTCAAACAAAAACGCCATTACACGTTTATGTACATGCGAATGGAATAAAAATGCTAGGAATCCAAGCCCTGCAAAACCGCCCAATGCAGGCGCCCAAATTTTTGTCGGTAAACCTGCAACAAACAACATACCACCAACCACAATAACAAACAGCAACGTTGTTCCAACATCAGGTTGCATAAACAAAATCAGCAATACAATTGCAAATGGTATAAAGTATGTCAGCCAACTAAACTTACCCGGACACCATGCACTTTTATTTAAAAACATATTTACAGGATACAATTCCTGCATTTTGGATAAAAACCATGCGGTTATTATAACCAACCCAGGTTTCATAATATCAGACGGCATCAGACTTATAAATCCAAGGTCTGCCCAACGTTCTGAACCATGACTGGCCACAGGATGAATTACAGTCCACAGTAACAATAAAAAACACACCGCTACATTTAGGCCTGACACACCCAAGACCCACTTTCTGTTAAACATACTGGACACCAGCAATGTACCGATACCCAAGAAATAAAATGGCAGCATTTTTTGCAAGAAATAATACCATGCCCAGCCCTTGCGTATTGCCTGAACAGAACCGGCCGAAATAACACACAGCACACCGACAAAAATCAACAACAAGACCCAACCTAACAAACGTCTGTCTGTTTTAAAGTACCAATCTGTAAAACCACTTTCTTCACTGTGTTTTATTCCTAACATATCTTACACTTTATGCAAATTTCAAGAACACCAATGCCAAACCAGAAAACAGTATTGACAAGACAAAGAATCTTTCAACGATTTTTGTTTCTGGCCAACCCAACTCTTCAAAATGATGATGTAATGGTGCACGCAAGAATACACGACGACCTGTGCCTGTGATTTTACGAGTTGCCTTGAAGTACATCGTCTGAATAAATGACGACAGCAATATCAGTACCATCATACCTGCCGCAATACCCATAATAATTTCAGACTTTAACAGCATTGCAACCGTACCCATAAATCCACCCAATGCCAACGAACCAACATCACCCATAAATATTGATGCAGGCTTTGCATTATACCACAAGAATCCCAATACCGCACCAAACGCAGCACCCAGAACAGCATACAGACCACTGGCCATTGGCAAGAACATAACTGTATCCATAAATCCAATACGGGTTGCACCATACAGCGCAACAACCAACACAACCAATACAGGCATATACAATTTAGACAACATACCATCTAAACCGTCTGTGATATTTGTTGCATTTGCGCTGCCACAAATTACAAAGTACGCAAATACATAGTACAACAATCCCAACGGCAGAATAATACCCGCACCAATAGACAGCGAATATTCTGGAATATACGGAGGCATTGTTTTATTGATTAAATACGCCAAGATAACAACAAATATACCTTCGACAACCAAACGTGTCATTGGCGACAAACCATTTGATGCCTTTTTAGACTGAGATGTTACTTTCTTGTAATCGTCAACAAATCCCAGAACAGCAAACATAACCAATGCCGCCAGCGCAATCCAGCCTGTTGGATTATACAGTGGCATAAACAGCAAACTGCCCAGCAAAATTGCAAACACTATCAATATACCACCCATTGTTGGTGTGCCTGCTTTTTTGCGGTGTGCATCTGGCACATTTTCACTGATTGGCTGACCTTTTTTCTGAACAGAACGCATCCATGCAATAAAAGGTTTGCCCAGCAACAGCAAAGTCATAAACGCGATAAAAAATCCACCTGCGAATTGTGTCCAGCCACTGGCAAAAAAAGAAAATCCGTGATTGATAAAATATTCGGTCAACATACAAAATCCTTTTTGTTCCTTATGCCAAATATTCTATCACAAAAAGTCAGATAAACAAAATGTTAATAATTAAAATATTCCGCCAACAACCGCATCAGAACTGGAAACTGATTTAGTTTTCACAGGGTTTGGTTTTTGTCCAGGCTTAAAGACTTCTTGAATTATCATGCCATCTGGGTCAGCCGTGGCAGATGCGCCGCTACGACGATTTACACGCATAAATGTCATACCATCTGGTACAGAAAACGGCTGATTCTTTTCGTTTTGCAATGCCACACGCATAAAGTCTGCGAAAACACGTGCCGCCATATGTGAACCCGCGCCACGACCCAATGGTTTTGGCGTATCGTACCCCAGATAGACACCTGCGATTAAATTCTTGGAAAAACCGATAAACCAGACATCTTTGACATCGTTTGTTGTGCCTGTTTTACCTGCGATTGTATGTCCAGAAACACGCGCCTGTTTACCGGTACCGCGTTCAACCGCGCCCTGCAAGATAGATACCATTTGATATAAACTTTGCGGGTCAGACAATGTTTCAGAAACATCCGCATCAGACGGCGGCAATAATTCGTCAGACCATTCAACAATTTCGGACTTTTCCCCGCCCAAGACACGGCCATATCTGTCTTCGATATAGTCTACTAACTTTGGCTGAATTGGGCGACCGCCATTTACAAATGCAGAATAACCCAACACCAATTTTTCCAATGTTGTTTCCCCAGACCCCAACGCCATAGACAAATTCATATTCTTCATTTCATTTGGATATACGCCGAAACGCTGGGCAGCCTCTATCGCGTTTTGGGTACCGATTTGTTCCACCAAACGCACAGTTGTAACATTTCGTGATGTTTCCAGCGACAGACGCAATGGCACATCACCCAAGAATTTTTTATCATAGTTTTCAGGTTTCCACAATGTGTTATCTTCGCGCCAGCCAACAATCGGTGCGTCCAGCAACATTGTCTGTGGGGAATAGCCACGTTCAAGTGCCGCCAAATAAACAAACGGCTTAATTGTTGAACCAATCTGACGATATGCCTGGGTTGCGCGGTTAAAAGAACTGTCACGGAAAGAACGCCCACCTGCCATTGCGACAATACGCCCTGTATGTGGATTCATTGCGATAATTGCGCCCTGCAATTTATCTGTACGCCCATTATTGAAATTATCCAACTCTTTATTCAATGCCGCAGACGCCGCATATTGTAATTCTGGAACAATCGTTGTTTTTATATACAGCCCGTCATTATACAATGTTTCACGCCCCAAAGAATTCAGCAATTGACGGCGAACATCTTCGGCAAAGTATTGTAATTCTTCGGCCATTTGTTCTGTAAAGCCGCTGTTGATATTCAAGTCCTGGGCGGCGGCAACATCTGCATCAGATTGTGTGACAAACCCTTCGTCTACCATGCGACGCAATACATAGTTTCTGCGTTCAATTGCGCGGTCGCGGTTATTTGGTGCCTTGGGCAAAGATGCCAAGAACGCACATTCTGCCAATGACAATTCTGACACAGGCTTGTTAAAATACATCAATGCAGCCGACCCAACACCGTATGCGCGCGCACCTAAAAAGATTTGATTTAAATACAGGGTTAAAATATGTTCTTTGGAAAAAGCACGTTCCAGACGCAGTGCCAAAATTGCTCCTTTTATTTTTCGTGAAATTGTGCGTTCAGATGTCAGGAAAAAGTTTTTTGCGACCTGTTGTGTAATTGTTGATGCACCGGACAGGGTTGCATTTGCGCCAAACATACGCATTGTGTTATTTGCCACGGCGCGAATTATACCCTGAACATCAATACCAGGATGCGTCCAGAAATTTTGATCTTCGGCGGCGATAAACGCATTTACCAATTGGGGTGGTAAATCGTCATAGTCAATAAACACACGTCTTTCATTTGCATATTCAATCAGCAACGACCCATCAGCGGCATACAGACGTGTTGCAACAGGTGGCGCGTATGTTGCCAACTTTTTATAATCAGGCAAATCATTTCCATAGATAAGAATCAACACAGCCAATGTTGCGACAGACGCAACAAACGCCCAAAAGAAAAAATTAAAAATAATCCGCAGAATTTTTTTAAATTTCATAATAAGTAAATTTTACTATAAAAAAAACAATTTGCAAGCATCTGTATCAAGACAAAATGATTATCACTCTTACCGTCATACCGGCGCAGGCCGGTATCCAATGCGTTCGTATTTCTTTGGTTTTGGCGGAATGCACTGGCCCCCGACCTTCGTCGGGGTGACGAGAGGGCAAAAGAAACAAAGTGCTATTATAGATTTTTTATAGTAATGCCATTCTTATAACAAGAAAATACTGTGGTGTTGTCTTGTTTTGTATAGCCTGCAGGACAAGTTGCTAGTGAGGCATCTTTTATCGTACCGCAATAACCTAGAGAATTATAACCATAACGATACGATGCTTTATCTTCATAACACCTGCAACCGTTTTCATCGTATATTGTGAACTGACGACTCAGACAAAGCCCATGATTTGCAGCAATAGATAAAAATATATTCATATCACCACGTTCAATCATTTTGTTTACGTCTGCAAACGGTATAACAATACTTGTTTTGTCTATAGTTTCATAGTAATCTCCGCCAGACACACATACATTTGAGCCTGGTGAGGACACTTTTTGTATCGAAGCCATGCTTACACAATGTAACGTTAAATCGTCTACACGCCAGCACCACGAAATACTATGCTCGTTACAGCCACGTGTATATCCGTCTAAATCGCCTATTACAGGAAGAACGTAATCTTTGTTCTTTTTTAAATATTGTGAACCAGTAAAACTGCTGCTTAGCCCGGAAATAATACCGTTATAATTCCATAAAATTTTGTTGTTTGGATTATAACATGTACCACTGGCTAAATCATATACCTCTTCTTCACCACAAAGCATAGAATTATAGAACATATCCGAAATGCTGTTAATGCAGGTATCGTTATCTGTCGGGTTACCACCTGTTGGGCAAAGTGTAGTATCGCCATCGAATACAGCGTACGCACAGGTAAGAGCGACATCCCGACAAGCGCCCCGCATAACATTATAGATAGAATTGATAGAAGCAGCAGAGGACCAAGAATTGACCTGAGTGACCTGTTGGTTATAGCAGTTAGCGACATCAACCATACAAGATGATGCATAATCAGAAATAATATTATACTGAGCTGCGCGAATATTGACCATAGCGCGTTGAACATAATTGACGACGATATCATTAAAAGGCATGTAATTATTATTCTTGTCATAAGAATAATATTGACATTTTTCCATAACAGCACGACATAATCCTTCGTCTGTCACGCGGGCCTTGGTACCGATTTTGTTTAATAAATATTTTACAACACAACGACCATCGTTGCCACCCGCTGGCGAACCCTTGGTAGAGTCAGCACAAAAAGTATCGCTGATTTTTGTATTGGAATATGTATCTTGTAACATATCTTTATCAATGCCAGCGTTATTATATTCCTCCATAAAATCTTTGATTTTTGATATATTTTGACCCAAGATAACTTCGCCATTTTCATCAATATATTTCTTGGTCGGGTCAACGCATTTAAAGTAATTTTCACCACAGACCATGTCGTCTGTCATACATGTTTCCAGCGCAGAAACACACCCCTTGGCATCATACTGATTTTTATTCTGCAATACCGCCAAGCGCGCCTTTTGCAACATTAAATTCGCACTGCGTACATTTGACAACAATGAATCATTCATTTTGGACAAACCTTGTTCATATGCGATACAATCCTTGTCAATCAACAAATCATAATTTCCAGTTACCTGTTTGATGGTACCACCAGCATCCTTGCACTGATTCAACACAGTATTACAACGCTTTTTCGCAGCATTATATAAATCCGCGCCACGCAGGTTGGAAACACTGCTGGAACCGCCCATGTTCAAGAAATCAAGACTAAATATATCAGCAGATTCTGAAGAAAAATCCAAGTCTAAATCCAAACCAAAGTCTGTACCTGTCGAACTGGAATAACTGGTCGTGGATGTTGGATTCATAATTAAATCTTCAATATCGTCCAACATACTGCGCGTTGCAGATGTATCTGTTGTGCCGTTCAGGGCTACTTCTGCCTCGGTCTCGGTCAAAATGGCGCGAATTTCGTCCGCAGACAGGCCAACATAACGGATGTTTTGTGCAACCTCGTTCAATTGGGTGTTTGCATCTTTGACAGCTGCCTCTACCTTGGCGTATTTAGAAATATTTGCAGAACATGAACAACGCTTTTGATTCTGGTCAACAATCGCACAGAACTGATCCATACATTCGTTATACTGATCCTGACAAGACTTGTTCAAAGATGCTGTATTTTCCAACCGCTCTTTGGCCTGGGCGATACTTTCTGCCGTAGTCGCCGCAGCACGTGATTTTACACCACGCAATTCTTCATCAATATTTGAACCTGTTTGAACGCCTGTATTGCCAATTGTTGCACGACCGCCAACCTCTGCTGTGCTGGGGCGCAGAACCAAACCTGCACGACGAACAGATGGATTTGCATTTATACTGGCCGAAGATACACGTTCATTGCGACCAACTGTATTCACCGCCGCATCCAATCCACCACGACCATCCTTTGACGCCTGTGTCACAGCACGTGAAACAACACCTGTGCGCGATTGTGTCTTGGACGCAGCTGTCGGTGCGCCAGAAACAACACGCGAAACAGTACTGCGCGCGGTTGTGTCGCTTGCATTTTTTGTCGCACCCGCATCACGCGTTGCAACACGTGACGATGTCGTGCGCGACGTGTCAACAGACGCATCATTTCCACCCGGTAAAACACGTGAAACGGCACCGCTCGCATCATACGAAAACGGCGCAATCATTGAAATTGCGAATAAACAAGTTAATAACTTTCTCATTTCCTTGTGTTGTATTATATCATAATCAAAAAATTAATAAAAGAGAAAAGAGTAATACAATAAGTATGACGATTGTTTTTGTTCCTGTTGTTTACAACCTATGTACAATGTTATATTTTTTGTATGTCATATGAATCTAAATCTTCGGCAATTGTTTTAGGTATGCATGATGCCTTGGTATCACAGACCGGCATCATCGCAGGCCTGACATTTGCGTTGGCAGACACAAAACTTATTATCATGACCGGCGTTATTTCCGCAGTCGCAGACGGATTATCTATGATGGCATCAAATTATCTGGCCGAACGCGAACGCACAGAATTTAAACACGCTTTAATCGCAGGCATATATACAGGCGTCGCATATCTGGGAACCAGCGCACTGATGATGATCCCTTTCTTTATCACAGACGACGCATCGCGCGCGTTGGTTGCGTCGTGCACCATCGCAATTATTATAATATTCTTGTTCAACCGATGTATGGCACGTGGACGCACATTGTGGTTCAGATTTTTTGAAATGCTGGGGATTTGCGTCGGCGTTTCAATTATTGCCTTTATAATCGGCGAGATTGCAAAACAATTCTTGGGCATTTAAAAACCCACCATACGGTGGGCGGATTTTATCTGGAACGACCACGACAAAATGGACAAGAACTGCCAAAGACTTCCCTATATTCACGTCCACCCAAGACACCAGGACAGTTTTCTGGACTGCAGATTTTTACTTGTTTTTTATTATATGCACATTTAAATTCACGAACAGGGTCACGCCATTGAATTTCACCGTCTATGTATCGCTTTGCGACATTAAAAAAATCTTCGGCAGCAATCGAATCCATACGGCCACGTGTACTAACAAATTCATCACCTGCACCCGTGTATTTAATAACAGTTACACCGTAAAATTCACTGCTACGGGTTAAATAAGCACAACCAGAATCTGCATTTTTGTGCTTTCTTATAACACGCGGATTATTTTCCATAAATTCTTCATAAGAACAAAACGCATTGTAAATCATATCCTATCCTTTTATTTCAATAATAACGCTAGCACGCAAATAACCGACATGCAATAAAAATCCCGCCACGCGGCGGGTATTTGTTAGTTCTTGTTTAATTTCTTGGCAACCCATTTATCAATACCGCGCTGACGGCCACCGCCCCAACTGGACCAGCCATCTGTATCAACAATACATCCGTCGCACAATAATGCCACATCTGCAAACGTCTTTCCGCGACCACCGCCACTGTGTGATACAAATGGAATAACTTTTTTACCTGATAGGTCATATTTATGTAAAAAACTTTTTACCGGTTGCGATAAATGATTTGCCCATACCGGTGAACCCAAAAATATTATATCGTATTCTGATATATTTGGTATGTCGCCTTGTAATGGTGGCAAGATGTTTTGTTCTACCTCCATTGTTAAACGTTCTTTGCGTAATTTATCGTCATTTGGATATGGTTCTGCAACCATTATACGATAAATATCGCCACCTGTTGCATCAATAATTGCACGCGCAACATCGCCAGTATTGCCGTCTTGCATTGAAAAATACGCAACTAAAACATTTGGTTGTTCATTGTTTGCAGACGTATTTGCAAAAACTGTGCTGACAGACAAAACCGCAGGCATAAATAAAAATATCTTTTTGAATTTCATATATTTCCCCCTGTTGCTGTATTCAGAATGACACAAAAACAATCGCACAACAACAGGAACAAAAACCCCGCCATGCGGCGGGTGGATTTATTTTGTATTTTGGAATAATCTATTCTTTATCCTTTCAAGAATATTTGGCATAGGTTTTTCTGCAACACTTTCGGCAGGCATGTCCATATCATAATAGTCACCATGAACTTCTGAATAATTCCCATCATCGAGACTTTCAGATTCAGACACGTCCAGATCATAATAATCACCATGAACATCGCCATAGTCGCCATAATCGTCATATTTACGTTCTTGCACTAAATTGCAATTTTGTTTTTTTGCGTTGCTTGCAAAATTGCCTGTTGAGCATATGTTTTTGACATTATAAAACCTTTGTTATATTTTACACGACAAATTATATACCAAGCTTAGTATTTGTCAAATATTATTTTTGTCTTTGACTATTTATAGTGTCTGTTAAATTCACTGTTTTTGCTTTCTGCGATTTATATTCTTGGGCAACAGTTTGTGTTTTTATATCTGACTGCTTTTTATTAGTGGTGTACAGGTACATCCCTGCACCACTGACCAATTTTGCACCTGTGGCAACAATAAACACCCATTTATAGTTTTTCTTTATCCAGTCCCTGAATCTTTTTTCAGCTGATTGGTTATATTTCTTGATATCTTGACATAATTTCCCCAGTTCAAGATACATCGGATTATCGGCCTGTATTTCTCTGTTGTTTATATCTATGTACACTTCTATATCTTCTGCTGAATAAATTGTCTTATATGGTGCGCCGCTTTTTGGTCTGGCACAGGGTTGGATTTTTATATTATCTATTTGAATATAATTGTTATGTACTGTTATATCGTGTTTTTTGTAATTGCGGCACAGATATCTAATATTTTTTGCAACAATGCCACCCAATAATTTTGACCAGTCGTTTGGAAATGTGCGTTTTTTACTCATTATAATCCCTTTGACTATCGTGTGTGCTGACGAACTGTATCTGTAAAATTCACAGTGTTTGTGTTCTGAATCTTTTGTCTGGCAGCCTCTATTTCAGATAAAGGCACTACTTTTTTACTATCATCTGCACTTTTAATAGAATACATCAATCCGGTTGCCATCGCCAACATCATTGCAAAGATAAGCGCATTTACCCAGCCTTCGCCCGGCACTTTTTTCTTTTCCTTGTATTTCCTGATATTGGAATACACTTTTGTTTCATTTTTCTTTTCAGTTTTTCTGTTTCGGGCTCTAGGCATTTTAATTTCCTTATCTAGATTTCTGTGAATTTGATTTTATAATTTTTGCGGTCTGTTGTACTTGTTCCGTTTTTATTTCACAAGTATCTTTTTGGGTCTTTTTATAATGCGCCATTAAACAAAATAAACAAGCAGCCATTGAAATAATAATTATATCAAACGCATGATTTCGCAACTTTTCAGATAACGTTTCTTTTGTATTATCTTGTTTTGGTTTATTCATTTAAGTTTTGCCTTTTTGTATAAAAAAACCGCCGGGGGTCGGCGGTTTTAAAAACTGGTTTTTATATCACAACTGGATTTATTCTGGCGACGACCTACTCTTCCGTGGCTTAAGCCAAAGTACCA
>JAZRAD010000071.1:0-6133 GCA_045634405.1 Candidatus Enterousia sp. | reverse complement strand
CGATATACTTTTTAACATTGTGTACTTCGGTATCGATGGCCAAGCGGCACAAGTCATTAGAAGATTTGTTTTCTTCTACATCGCGACGGTCAACAACGCATTCTGTAATACCCTTCAGACCAGAATCTTTACTTAAATGAGTTTGCATCTGTGCAGGTGACAATTGCAACTGTTCCATAACATACAGAACAACACCTGGGTCCAAGTCACCTGGGCGTGTACCCATTGTTAAACCTGCCAATGGTGTCATACCCAATGATGTGTCAACGGAAATACCGTTGCGAATTGCGGTTGCAGATGCCCCAGAACCGATGTGCATTGTGATAAAGTTGCAATCTTTGGCATCTTTGCCCAGCATTTTTGCAGCGCGTTTTGAAACGTACAGGTGGCTGGTTCCGTGGAAACCATATCTGCGAACGCCCAGTTCTTTGTACCATGCCTGTGGCACCGCATAGCGATATGCATAATCTGGCATTGTCTGGTGGAACGCAGTGTCAAATACAGCAACTTGTTTTGCGTTTGGCAACAACTGTTGTGCAGTCATAATACCACGCAGTGCAGGTGGGTTGTGCAATGGTGCCAATGGGGACAATTTGTCGATAGTCTTGATAACTTCGTCTGTGATTTCAACAGAAGATGCGAATTTATCGCCACCCATAACAACGCGATGACCAACGCCCTTGATTTCGTTCAGGTCAATTGACGCTTCGCGCAGCATCATCAAAACATTATTTAATGCTTCGTCATGATTTTGCATAGAAACGACTTTCTTTTGTTTTGTGCCGTCTGGATATTTTTGAGTCAAGAAAGAATCAGCCAAGCCGATTTTTTCAACATTACCGCCAACAATGGCTGTTTTAGAGTCTGCGTCAAAAACCTGATATTTCAGGGACGAAGAACCACAGTTTAATGCAAGTATATACATGTGCAATCCTTTTTCTTCGCTCATAAGCATAGCAAAGGTATTTTTTATTTTCAACAGTAAACTCGGAATAAAACGCACCAATTTTCATCTGTAACATTTGTGATTGCGCCTGTGTTTTTATTGTTGACCCAGTATTGTTCTGCACCACACATCAGACGTATATGTGTGCCATTTGTGTCGTGTATTGGGGTTGGCTGTGGATTGGCGCGATTCCCAATCCCCCAGCACCAAACTTCGTCGCCGGCGGTGTAACCGGCTTCATCAGATTGGCAGACCAATACAGTCTGAATAAATTTGGGGGTTATGTTTTCATTTATTACATAGTTCAAGCCACCACTGCGACTGTTGATTTTTGTTGGGGTTGTTTCGATAATGTTAAACGGCTGGGGGGTGTGTCGTGCGACAACGCCTGCCCAGAAAGATTCTGGCACTGCATTTATATCAAAAATATTTGCATTGCCGTTACCGTTGCCGATTATAAATCCACCGGGCGTTTGTCCATCGTGCAAACGCAGTGTTTTATTATCGGTATCCATTGTTATTTCGCCCATCAGTCCGACGAAGTTTTGATGTTGTGTGGCTGTGCCACGACGTAATTGTAAGACACGTGTCATATAAAATCCTTTTTGTTGTTATTAAAATTTTTTTAGCTAAAAAAACCCACCCCCACAATGGGGGCAGGGATGATAAATATTGCCCACAAAAAACAAACGCCACTGTTGACCAGTGACGCATGTCTATATTATACCACAAATCCCACAAAAAATCAAGCAATCCTTCCGTATTGTGCCAAATAATCAGCAATATAAGTATTCTTTTCGGTATCAAAGTTTTTTTGTGCGGTTGACTTTTTTAGGGTGCCCCAATTGTACATTTTTCCGGTATGAAAATCACGCCCTGTTTCCAGCATATCCCAATATGCCATAAGCTCTGTATATTTTGTATTGTGATCTTCGTCCCACGTGCTTAGTGTGTTTTGATTATTTGTTATTTGTGTATTCAGTTCGTTAATTGCTCTTGTTGCAGAGTCCCATTTGTTTAGTCTGTTTTCAAGCAGTTGATTCTGTTGGTCTTCTGCCTGTAACGCCGTTTGGTCTGTGTTATAGCTATCCACAAGTGCTTGGTACGCCCCCCATTGTGGGTCTCTCTCGATTGTACGTACTATATTTCTGTTGCTGCGTTCTTCTTGCAGTGCAACCAATCGTTCGTCTTTTTTTGGAATCAGCTCTGTTTCGGTTATTTGTTTTATGCGCGCTTCTTTTTCTTCCGCTGACATCGATGACGAAGTGCGCAAAGCGTTGAGTCTATCTTTTATTTTTTTTATTTCGTCTTTTAGTGTCTGTTGTTTCGCCTCTGCCTCAGTTACCTTGCGGGTTGCATTGGTATGTCTTTGTACCGCATCAAACGCGTTTGGGTTTGCGCTGTGTATGCCTTGTAATCTTGCGCGTTCTGCGTCTGCATCTGCTTTTCTGGTCGCAAGATTTCCTTGGTGTGTTGCCAAATTGCTTTCGGTAATCGTGTCAGCAGCTGATGTTCCGCCCGGGTTCACTGTGTCGTTACGCTTTGTTTGCAACGCGGTCGCGCGGGTTTGCATTCGGCTGGTCTGTTCATCAAGTCTTTCGCGCTGTTTTTCTAGTTCATCGTCATTTTTTAATCTGTCATCACGTTTTTTGTTAAATTTTATACCACTTTGCCAAATTGCGTTGCCTGCAATGGTTACACCATATCCAATACCCATAAATGCAAATTTTACACTTTTATCCAGTGCCTTGGTAATAACTTGTGTTGCCTCGTTCTGATTCCATGATAATTTGCTGTCAGAAAACAGTGTAAAATCCGTTTCTTTCAGTGTATCCATAATTTTGCTGGTTGTAAAGCCGTATCTAATAACAGATAAAACCTCCATCGCGGTTTTTGCTTCTTTTTCTTTGCCGTTTTCTACTGCTGTTTTTATCAGCTCTGATATGACGGCACGCATCTGACGACCGTTTCGTAATGCGCCCTCAAACGCTTTGGGCATTTTTGCCTTGATGGATTTCATTGTTTTGGTAAACCAATCAAAATGTTCGGCTGCCGTTGGTGATTTAAAGCGTAAACCTTCGGCTATTTTGCCGGTGCTTTCCAAGACTTTATCTAATCCGTCAGTCGGTTTGATTTTTGCCTTGTGTATTGCAGATACGATTTCTTTTGCCTGTGGCGAGAAATATAATCTATCGCCCTTGAACTTTACATATTTTTCAAATACATCTGCGTAAGTGTCATCTACAAATTCAGAAAACCTTTGGAATGGGTTTAATTCATCTTCTTTTTTCGGCGGAACATAATCTTTACTGTTTTCGTCATCATACCCGGTCAGTTCTTTGGCTTTATTATATGCGTTTTTAATTTTTTCAGACGGAAAGGCATCTCGTATTTTGCTTTTGCCATATATTTCGCGCAAGAGAATGTCGTATTCGCCATTTTTAAAATCTACAAACTCTGGTGATGATGTCAAATCGGTGTCATCATCTTCAAACCCGTTTGTGATTGTGTTTAGATCACAAGAACTAAAATCTACGGCACTTAACTCATCGCCTGTAGAATAGTATGATAAATACTCAGCAACATCTTTTAATTGTTTTTGGAAAGAATAGCTTGTGTTATACTTTTTGCTATCTATACCTTTCATCAAAGAATCATAATCAACCAGGTTGTGTATTTGTAAAAATCTTGAAATTCTTAGCTTGTTTTCTGGCGTTTCTAATATTTGTTTTAGGTTTGCTATTTGTGTTTCCGCTTCGCCGGATGCTTCGGATTGTGAAAATAATTTTCCAGTACCAAAATAATCGTTTAAAAATTTTAGCGCTTTGTCATTTTTACCACCAAAGTCGATGCTTCCTTCCAGTTGCTTGCGGTTTGCAGCCATTGAACGAAACGCGGAACGGAATTCTATGAACAATTTTTTCCATTCTTCATCATTTAATTCATAGTCTGGGCCGTTTGGATCTGGCTGGTCTTTGGCAACCCATTCGTCGCCTTGTTGTTCCATCAGATTGTTTCGCCATTCCTTCATATGACCGGCGAAATCTTCTTTTCCAATATATGAATTGAGCTGGGCCAGCACAGCAGGATCCATTTTTTTGATGCGCATCTGCATCATATATTGCAGTAAAAAATTATCCATTGATACTTCGGCCATAATTGCTCACCTTTATTTCTATCCATATAATTATAGTAAATTTTGGCGAAAAATCAATATTTCCCTGTACTTTTTTCACGATTTTTATGTATAATTTACCCAGCGAAAGGATTTTTATGACCAGATTGTTGATTTCTTTGTATGGGTTTGCTTTTTTTAACAAGTTTTTGTTGCTGACACCTGTATATTCTGTCTTTATGTTGGAAAACGGGCTAAGTGATTTTCAACTGTCTACGATGTTTATTGTTTCTGCGTTGTCAACGGTCTTGGGGCAAATGCCAATTACATTTATAACAAACCGTCTGGGTCAGCGTTCTGCCATGATTCTGGGGCAGTTTTTAAAGACAGTCGCAATATTGTTGTGGTTGGTATGGCCATGCTATGTCGGGTTTGTTATCGGTATGGTTTTATGGGGAACTCAGGCCGGATTTCGCAGCGTCGCATTTGAAGGACTGGTCTATGATTCTGTTGCTGCAAATGGCGGTGCAAAAAATTATGCCAAGATTTTAGGTCGCAAATCAACATATGAATCAATTGGTGTTGCGTTGTCTGCATTTGGTTCTTTGTTGATGTTTTTGGGATATTCTTGGGTAACTTGGATGTCTGTGGTGGCGATTGCGTTGTCTGTGGTGTGTTTGCTGAATGTGCGTTATACGCCGCCTGCGGATTTCAAACCAAAACTAATTCCGTTCAGAAAGCAGTTCCGTGTTGCTATGCGTGTGTGCAGGCAAACGCCTTGTTTGATAATAACAATGTTGTTTGCGCTGTTTGTCGGGAATATTCCATATCTTGATGACTTTTTAAGCCCAATCGCACTGCAAATAGGAATTCCAACTGAATATATCGGAATTGTTTCCTTGTTCTTGTTGGGTTGCGCCACATTGGGTCAGCATTTTGCATATAAATTTACGCGCCTGTCCGATTGGAAGATTTATATCTTGGTCGGTACAGTTGGATTGTGCTATATGCTGTTTGGTGCGACATACAGTATTGCGACACTATGGCTGATGGGTGTTGCGTATTTGCTGTTTTATGGGATATATACCCTAATGTATTCCAGACTGCAACATATGATACCGTCGCGTCATCGTTCTGTGGTGCTGTCATTATATACGACTGTGAACTATTCTATTTATATCATTGTTTGCGGTATCATAGGACTGGGGTCGCTGTTGGGCAGTTGGCGGTTCAGTGTTATAATACTGGGGGCGATGATGTTGGTATTGTGTCTGTGGGGATTCTTGTTTGTCAGTGATAAATGCAAGGTTTCTGGCCGTATTCGTCGTGTGTGAATATGTTCCTGTACATATTGCCGTGTATATTCGGTAAAATATGTGTATGAAAATCAACTTTCGTACGTTTTTTTTAAAGTCTTTGCCATATTTGCTGTCAATCGCAGGTGGTATAATTTTATATACTGGTGCAATAGATAATGCGCCAAATGATAACATTCGCGACTTGGTTATAAATGTGTCTGCATCACTGTTGTCAATACCGTTGGTGTTTTTGCTGTATGATTACACTAACAGTCGTATAAATAACCAGATGAAGCGACATATGGCGAACAGTGTCAGCGATAAATTAAATGATTTAATGATAAATTTAATACTGCTGTTGCGTGAAATATTATCGGTGCGCGGTAAGCCGACGGCTGAAAATATAAACAGAATGTTGACTTGGCGTGCGTCTGATATAATGCGGCGTTTGAATATCAAATCAAATACAATTGATAAAATGTACGCATATCATAATGACTTAGATACATTGCTGTATCGTAACAGCCAGACAGATGTCTTGTCATCGGAACAGATTCAAATCTTGTCATCGTTGGCGCGGGCAATGACGCACTTTATAAACGAAAACAAATATCATAAAAACAGGCGGATTTCTGCGAAATATCTGGAAACGATAACGACAAAAATCTTGGATTGGTTGGATTTAGATAATGTTGCAGCACTGGACATCAGTAAACACTTGACGGGCGAGCAAAATGACAAAAAACAAAAAAATGAAAAAAAATAGTATTTTTT
>JAZRAD010000070.1:0-3663 GCA_045634405.1 Candidatus Enterousia sp. | reverse complement strand
ATGGTCAGCCAACAACGTATCCTGAGCAGACTTGATCTGAACCAATGTACGCTGTAAGTATTCTGATATAACCTGATTGTTCGGACTATACTTGCCTTCCTTCGTATATGTGTAATCTTGACATTGATTCAAAACACTGATGCGGGGCTTCATTTTTCTTGCAAATATAAAAAAACAATGTATAATCAATGCGACCGTGCGGGTGGGCGCAGGGTCAGTCCGATTAACCCCACAAGACCTCGCATTATAAAATTTAATTTTTAGCGATGGCAAACTTTGATGAATATTTTCTTATGAAAGATTTATCCAAAGATTTATTTAATCCATTATCTGGCGAAGATTTTGTCCAGATGTTTGACGCAAACTATGGTTCCCAAGAAACACTTCAGGGCTATGCAACCAAGGGTACAGTTAAAGATATCCGTGGTGATTTCGCAATGGTTGATGTTGGCTTGAAATCCGAAGGTCGCGTTCCATTAAAAGAATTTGGCGCATCTGTGCCAAGCGTTGGCGATATCATTGACGTTTTTGTTGAACGCTATGAATCCCGCGAAGGTACAGCAATCTTGTCTTATGCCAAGGCACGTGCAGAAAAAGCATGGAAAGATTTGGAAAAGACAGTTGCCGAAGGTGTTGACCCAGAAGGTACAATTATCGATGTCGTACGTGGTGGTTTCACTGTTGATATCAATGGCGTATTCGCATTTATGCCATCATCTCAGGTTGATCACAAACCAATCCGCGATGCAAAATCTTTGATTGGCTTGAAAGACAAATTCCGCGTTTTGAAAATGGACGCTTTGCGTACAAACGCAATTGTTTCTCGTCGTGCAATTCAGTCTGATACAATCGCTGCTGCACAGAAAGAAGCAATGAAAAACATCGAATTGGGCGCTGTTCTGGAAGGTGTTGTTAAAAACATCACAGACTATGGCGTATTTATTGATTTGGGCGGTATTGACGGTTTGTTGCACGTAACAGATTTGTCTTGGAAACGCGTAAATCATCCACGTGAACTGGTTCATGTTGGCGAAAAGATTAAGGTCAAAGTTATCCAATTCGACCCTGAAACACACCGTATTTCATTGGGTGCAAAACAACTGG
Organism: Candidatus Enterousia sp.; assembly: GCA_045634405.1. Lineage (GTDB taxonomy): Bacteria > Pseudomonadota > Alphaproteobacteria > Rs-D84 > Rs-D84 > Enterousia. The sequence goes on along the minus strand of JAZRAD010000070.1, from coordinate 2,559 downwards.
AAGAAGATCCATGGGAAACTGCATCACGTGCGTTCAACGTTGGCGATACAGTATCTGGCAAGGTTTCTTCATTGACAGATTATGGTGCATTCATTGATTTGGGCAATAATATCGAAGGTCTGGTTCACATGTCTGAACTGTCTTGGACAAACAAAAATATCCACCCAAGCAAAGTTTTGCAAAATGGTCAGGATATCAACGTTGTTGTTCTGGGTATTGACCAAGATAAACGTCGTATCTCATTGGGTTACAAACAACTGCAACCAAATCCATGGAAACAGTTCGCAGAAACACACAATGTTGGCGATGTTGTTACAGGCCCAATCAAAAACACAACTGAATTCGGTTTGTTCGTTGCCTTGACACCAGAATTGGACGGTATGGTTCATATTTCTGACTTGTCTTGGAACAAATTGGACGAAGAAGAATTGAAAAAATTCGTTCGCGGCCAAGAAGTAACTGCGAAAATCTTGGACATCAATCCAGAAAAAGAACGCGTTACATTGGGTATCAAACAATTGACCGAAAGCGCAGAAAACAACGCTGTATCTTTGAAGAAAGGCGCTGTTGTTTGCGGTACAGTTTCCGAAATCACACCTGATGAATTGGTTTTGACATTGGCGGGCGATGTACGTGGTATTATCCGTCGTACAGACTTGTCACGTGAAAAATCAGAACAGGATACAGGCAAATTTAACATCGGTGATTCAGTTGAAGCATCTGTTGTATCTGTAGAAGATAACACAGTTAAATTGTCTGTCCGTGCATTGCAGGTGACATTGGAAAAACAAGCAGTCAAAGAATTCTCGAACGAAGCAGACAGTGGTTCTGTTTTGGGCGACATCTTGGGCGCTGCAATCGAAAACAGCAAAAAATAATTTGCGTGTTTCGGAATAAAATCCACTGGGCAAAAATTGCCCAGTTTTATTTTTTATGATATAATAAATCTTATGAGTACGAAACATAAACTGATTTTAATGATGGGCGGTCAGGGCGTTGGCAAGGGGGCTTGTTCACGTGCCTTGATGGAAAGTGGAAATTACAAATATATTGAAACCGGGGCGATTTTGCGTGCTATGCCACCAGAATCAGCTGTTGCAAAAACGATTGCAGCAGGTGACTTGGTGCCGGATGAACTGCTGTTTGATATAATGTCAGATGAAATCAAATCGGATTCAGATATTATCTTGGACGGTTTTCCTCGTTCGTTGTCCCAGGCCAAATGGACAATAGAAAATTATGCAGATAAATTTGATATTTATGTGGTGTATTTATCTGTTCCAACAGAAGTCTTGAAATTCCGTATCAGCAAACGCAATCGCGAAGGTGGCAAGCGTATCGATGATGCCGACCCAGATGTTATTCAAAAACGTATTGATACATACTTTAAGATTACAATGCCTGCGATTGAATACCTGCGAACGGTGCCGAATATACATTTTGCTGAAATAGATGCCAGTGGTGATATAAACGACAATATGCACCAAATCAATATGGCATTACAAAATTAAATCCCCAAATTGGGGATTTTTTAATGACTGTGGGATACAAAGTGCAGTATCAAACTGATTATAAATACAACTGTTATCACAGATAATATAATCTTTTGTGTTTTGTGTGAAGATTTGCCACCACACTGTTCGCATTCGCAACCGCAATCGCGGCCAACCATATACCACGACAGCCCCAACATCGCCCCAGAAAACACAAACAGCCATGGTTCCATCCAATGTGGTAAAATGTGAAAGTGTGCCGCGTCTGGCGCAATCAGACCAATAACCGCCAGTAACATCGGCAGACCACAGCAGAATATATGTGGTGCGATTGTTGCGATAATTCCAAATTTTATTGCCTTGTTTTTCATAATATTTCCTGTTATCTTGGCGTCCCCAGCAGGACAGTAATTCCCACGATGATATCGTGGGCCCCTTTCGCCGTTGGCTCGAACCTGTCGCAACTTTGTTGCTTTGAACGGTTCTTCGTCCTGTGCGGACTTGGCGTCCCCAGCAGGACTCGAACCTGCATCTAATTCTTAGGAGGAACTTGTTCTATCCTGTTGAACTATGGGGACGACCAAACAATACTAAACTAAAATAAAAATATGTTCAATAAATTTGTATAAAGCATTGACAAAATATAAAAATGTATTATATTTGTATGAGTAAGGGGTAAAAAATGGCAAACAAGAAATTATATGAAGCGCATTTAATCGGGTCGGATGATGTTATAGAAGAAATTAGTGTTGATATGACATGTCTGCCGTACGATAAATTTGATAATTTGCGCAAGTTGTATATCGAAGAAGATGTAAATATGGGCAAGGGTAATAAACAGCCACTGCCAGATATGTCTAATGTCGTTATACATGGTGCGTTTGATTGTTCAAAATGGACAATTACATCTGATACTGTTTTGCCATCTGGTATTACAGAATTAAATTGTGCGCATTCTATAGCAAATTTGGGTGTGTTGATTGGGCTTTTGGATTCAACTGTTCAACGGGTTATTATTAGACCAGCACTTTTAACTAATATCAAAAATAATATAGACGGTGCGTTG
>JAZRAD010000069.1:0-11752 GCA_045634405.1 Candidatus Enterousia sp. | reverse complement strand
AATGTCAAAGCAAATAATACGATTCATAACATTTTTCCATTTCTTGATAACGATTGTTTGTGGTATTATAATAGATGCGTGAATTTAATGCTAGAAAATCTTAACAGTGAACAATTAAAAGCCGTTCAGACCACAGGTGGGCCGTTGTTGGTGTTGTCTGGTGCAGGTACTGGCAAGACGCGTGTTTTAACAACACGTGTTGCGTACATATTAAATCAAGGCTTGGCAAAACCATGGCAGATTTTAGCGCTGACTTTTACAAACAAGGCGGCGAACGAAATGAAAAATCGTTTGGCGACTTTGTCGGATGGTACGTGGTATTCTGGTGATATTTGGTGTGGAACATTTCATTCTATATGCCTGCGGATTTTAAGAAAAAATGCGTCGCTGTGTGGATTGCGAAATGACTTTATTATATTTGGCGAAGACGATCAAAAATCGGTTATAAAATCGCTGGTTGTGGCAGGTACCAAGACCCCAGGTGACTATGTCGAAGAATTTTCTGCGATAAAGGACAAGGGCTTGGTTGCGCTGGAAAATAAGGACAAGTTGTTTAATGCATACAATGCAGAATTGGCACGTTTGAATGCGGTTGACTTTGGCGATATTATTTTAAAAGTTTTGGAATTGTTTGATAAAAAGCCTGATGTGTTAAAACATTATCAAAATCAGTTTAGATATATTTTGGTTGATGAATTTCAAGACACAAATAATGCTCAGATGGAATTGCTGACAATGCTGACGCGCGGGATTGAATGTCCGAATATTTGTTGCGTTGGCGATGATGATCAGTCTATATATTCGTGGCGTGGTGCAGAAATAAAACACATCTTGAATTTTAACAAGACATACCCAGATGCGCAGATAATCAGATTGGAAACAAATTATCGCAGTACTGAAAATATATTGGGAGCGGCGAATTCTTTGATACGGCATAATCAAGGCCGCTTGGGCAAGGATTTACGCGTTGCGACAATAAATGTACCGTCTGAACCGGTGTATGTTTTGACGTTACCATCAGACCGGGACGAGGCGCATATTATCGCTGATTCAATAGTTCGTGACGAATCGGGCGATTATAATAAATTCGCAGTTCTTATTCGTGCAGGCAGTCTGTCGCGAATCTTTGAAGAAGAATTTGCTTCGCGTGGTTTACCGTATAAATTGATTGGTGCGACCAAGTTTTATGACCGTATGGAAATACGTGATGCGATTGCGTACTTGCGCTTGTTGGTGTATCCGTTTGACGATATATCTTTCTTGCGTGTTATTGCAAAGCCCAGACGTGGATTTGGCGACAAGGCGATTCAGACATTGCGTCAAAGTGGCGAAAATTTAATGTCTGGATTGCGTAATGCGAAATTGTCTGCGAAACAGCGTGCGGCGGCAGATGAATTTTTATCTGCGTTTGATTTTGATTGGGCGTCAATGTCGGCGCGTGATGCTGCGAAAAAGTTATTAAATGATTCTGGGTATATAAAAATGTGGTCAGAATCTAAGGATGCAGATGCACCAGACAGATTGTTGAATATTCGTGAATTGTTGACGACTGTGATATCAAAGTATGCGACATTGCCAGAATTCTTGGAACAGGCAGCCTTGATGATGACGGATGATAATGATTCTGATGATGCGTCACAAAATAATAGTATTCGCATTATGACAATTCACGCGGCCAAGGGTTTAGAGTTTGATACAGTATTCTTGCCCGCATGGGAAGAGGGTATATTCCCCAATGAAAAATCAATAAACGAAGGTGCGATCGAAGAAGAACGTCGCTTGGCCTATGTTGCGATAACGCGTGCATGTCGTCGTTGTGTTATATCTAATGCGATGTCGCGTGTGATATTTGGTTCGCGTCAGTATAATTGCCCCAGTCGCTTTATCACAGAAATGGATAATAAATTCTTGGATTTTCAAGGTGGTGTTGCGTCATATCGTCCGAAAATTTCAACCAGTTATGCGTCTGCACCAAAGCCTGTTATTAAAAAGCCCGTGTCTATGGTTGGGAAATTAGTAACACATGACGAAATGGGCGCAGGTGTTGTTATCGAAGACAATGGTGATATTTTAACTGTTGCTTTTAAAACGCGTGGTATAAAAAAAGTCGCCAGAAATTATGTGAAATAGTACTTAAAAATAAATTTTTCCCTTTTCAAAGTTGCGGATTTATGTTAAAATGAAGTATTAAAAATGGAGTAAGGGGATGAAATTTCTCAAAAATACAATTGGTTTTTTGTCGGTTTTCTGCATAGTTCCTGCGGTTTTTGGTGTGACAATGCGTCCGCCTGTAGTTGGTGCAATTACTGCTGGACCATCACTTCCGCCTATTGTTGGGGCAGGTAATTCGGTAATGGCTGTGTCTGCGAATGGTGCGGCGCGTCGTATGCCGACTGCTGCAGTCAGAAGTGGAACTGCGTCAACAGTTTTGGCGACGACAGCCAGTGCATCAAATTTGCTGGATAATATTGAATGTATTGATGCTTATATGGAATGTATTCAGAATGATGATACATGCGGTGTTGATTTTTCTGAATGTACGACAAATGTTCTGTTTCATGCCCAAATGCCAGATTGTACCAGTACATTGGTACAATGTTCTGCCCAGGGTATAAACAGTTTGTTTGGTACATCTGATACCGCTGCGTTGTCAACTGTTGCAGAATATAACGATGATAACGAGGTTACACGTTACGCATACCCAACAGATGGCAGTGTTATGGGGCAAAAAATTATTGCTGCTCGTATTGAAAATATGTACGACGATCAGACTTGTGTAAAAAGATATACAAACTGTCTAAAACGTGACGAGGTTTGTGGCGAAAACTTTGAACTGTGTTCATCTACACGTTCGTTCAAGAAGCAGGCATTGAATTGCGATTCGCATTTGTCCAGATGTGCGATGTCTGGTGTTCGCAAGATGTTTGGCGATAATGTAAAGTCCAAGGCAATGGGTGGATTGTTGAACGATAAGAATGGTGTTGCATTAACGATTGACCAATTGTCGTCTGTTGGTGGTTCAATTGCAACATTGATTGACGAAGGTTCTGATTATGTTGCTGCAAATGCAGTATCTAGTTGCTATAAAAAAGTAGATGCATGTATTGCAAGTGCATGTAAAAAGAATCCATTACGTTGTATCGAAGGTACAAGTGTTGCGGCTGTTCAGGCGGCACAGGGTGTTTCCGGTGGTGTACTGGGTTCTGATTTAGCAGGTTCCAGTGATACATTGACTGCAAGTCAAATCAATCGTTATCTGCGTACAACATGTGCAGATGAAATTGGTAGTTTGGATGCTTGTCATATTACGTACTTTGGTAAAAAGCCAAAGGCATCTGATTTAACAAATCCTGAAATTATGGACGAAGTATTCGTTATGGCGCATAACGACCGCAAATCTTCATTGGAATCAAAAATCCAAGGTTTCTTGCAGGAATTTGATAAATCTGCCAAAGATAAATGTCAAGAAACAGTTATGAAATGTGTAATGCGTACATGTGGCGGTGGTTCTGGTGCAGCATGTTATTCCAAGGTATTCGGCGGTGCAGGTGAAAACACAATCAACGGCCCTGAAACATATGACGAAATTGCACGTGGTTGTTCGTCTGTTGCAAATACAGATCCAAATTGCGTGTATGCATTTCAGGATGTTTCGTCTGATTATGATGCGTATTCGTACAAATATGCAGATAATGCGTTTGACACATTGTTCCCTGTGTATGATGTTAATACAAAATCAGATCCGATTGGCCTGGTTGCGGCATTGAATTCATCATTGTCGTTGAATTATAACGATGCAGCAATTGCAAACATGAAAAAACAGTGTCAGAACGTTGCGACCAGCTGTGTACGTTCATTATGTGGGGCGGATTATGTAAATTGCTATCGCAATCGTACAGATGTTATGTCAACGTTGACCAATACGACAGGCGACGGTTCCGATGCATTTAATAAATCAATGAACAAGGTTGGTGGTGTTTTGGATTATACAATTGTATTGGGATTGTGTTCTGAAACAGTTAAAAACGCATCAAGTTGTGAAGAACACTTGGCAATTGAAAAAGCCAAGGTTAAATCAGCTGACAGCGAATACGTTGAGGCGTGGGGCGGTCAAGACACTGTCCGTGGCGGTTGGTATGATGCCGGTGGCGCTGTTGGTATTACTGGCCAAGATGCAATTCACAAGAAAGACGAAAATGGTAACACCATTTGTAAGAATAATATTGGTGTCGAAGGTATCTGTAATACTGTTGATGCTGCTAATGTTATATACGATAAGCCGGTGATAATCGGATATGAAACATATGTTCAAACACAGGCAACCGAATCTTTGTTCCAGGACTTGTTATATGATTTGGAAAAAGAAGCCCAGGCAAAATATAATGCCAAGTTGACCAAAGAACAAAACGACTGTTTGGCGGCAAACAATGGCGGTATTATGGGGCAGAATGAATTGGGTTCTACATATATGTGGGCCAAATTAACAGGAAGAAAAGTTCCTGAAGATTATTCATCTCAGGGATTAAAGTCGACACAGTTCAAGGCAAGTAATGAATTGTATGGTTCGTTCTGTCGCCTAAAGGTAACAGTACATTCAGATGATATCAACATATTGAATGCATTGAACGGTACATTGGTAACCAAGGATGCAGAAAACAAGGATAACTTTACGACCAAGTCTGTTATTAACAAAGATTGGGCGACTAGATACTTTGCGGTTGGTGATACATTTGTATGTGGTTCATGGATTCCACAACAGGCGTTGATGGAAATTGCAAATGCAGTTGGTGAAAATGCACGCGCGGATAAACAGGCAACACAACCAAAGATTGCCGGTTGGATGTCCGCATTGGGTGCCGTTGGTCTGGGTACAGGTGGCGCATTCTTGGGCGACGCAATCCAAGATGGAAACGCATTCAGTGGCCTGATGGATAAGCCAAAGAAAAAGAAAAACACATCTGGTGATACATTGCGTTCGAATTGTACAACATTTTTTGATTCTGCGTACAGTTCTGTTAAGTCATCTGTTTCAGCAGGAAAGACCAGTGCAGATATAGCAACTGCAGTACAAGAATATGCTAATAAGGGGCGTAAGTTGTTGACGGATAATGCTGTTGCTGTTGGTGAAAAATGGGATGATTTTGAATCAGCATTGACGGAGTATGAAGATGCTGTTCCAAATGCAGATGAAACTAATTCTCAGTCAGTAAACACGGAGGTTTATAGAAAATTGCGTAAAGCTGTTAATGATTTACAAAGCTTGTGTTCCGATATAAAGACCAAGGAAGAAATATGCGATGCAGATTCAAATGCCAGTGGTTGTGATTCTTGGTTCAAGAAAAATGGTGGTACTGTAATTGGTGCTGGTGTTGGTGCAATTGGTGGTGGATTGTTGGGTTACTATATCACCGATGCGGTTCAAAAGGCCGAACTGGACAAGGCAGAACAGGCTGCAATCGAAGAATTCATGAACAATGTCGGTTCCAAGATTCAGTGTTATGTCGGACCGCAAATGGTTGGAACATACGGCCAAGCAATCCCAACCAGTATGGAATAAAAAAATCCCCCCATCGGGGGATTTTTTTATTTTTCTTTTGTCCCTGCTTTCTTCTTTGTCATCCCTGCGAAGGCAGGGATAGGGTCTATTAAATTAAAATATTATGCGTTGCACAATGGTGGGTTGTTGGCTCGCTACGCTCACACTGTATAGTCCCACTCCTGCCTACGCAGGAGTGACAAGAGTTTTTAAGTTTTATTCCTTGTACACTCTGCCTGCGCAGGAATTACAAAAAGGGGGGGAATGATAAGAGAGAGGGGTGACGGTGTTGGGGGCAGTGGATTACCGTGTTTTGCTGGGGCAGGTGCGACAATGTTCAAACCCACGAATTATCGCATCATATTTATTCTTGCTTTTTGAAACAATGTTATGACCGACCAGAATGCAAAAATAGTCGTTCTTTTTTTGCAGAAATATTCGGCAACCGCGATTGCATCCTGTGCATGTTTCGGCCACCTTGAAACGCTTTTTTACAACACCTGGACGACCCGCGGTGCCATGGTATTCACATGTTGTGCACAGACGTTTCGCAAATGCAATCGCGTCGTTAGGTGTGTGCATTCTGTCAGTATCTGCAATTACTCTGTCTGCGATTTGTGGATGATTCCAATATCCGTAACTGGTTAATTCGCACTGTTTTTCACAGCCAGTACAAAAATTTTTATTATTACTCATTTTTTCACTTTATAAATCATGGTCGGAGTAGCGGGGTTCGAACCCACGACCTCTACGTCCCGAACGTAGCGCTCTACCAGGCTGAGCTATACTCCGATAAATGTGCCGAAATTATGCGACTGATTCACAATAATTGCAATGCTTTTTTTGAATTTTTTTCTTGTAATTTTTCATATATGCACCATATTTATTATGCGTAACAAAAAAAAGGAAGAAAAATGTTTTTAAAGCGTTTCTTGGCAAAAGAAAAATTTGATAATTATGATGATTATGTTCAAAACGCTGTTATAAACGTGCCTGAAAACTTTAACTTTGCGTATGATGTATTGGATGTTATGGCAAATGAAACACCAGACAAAGTTGCGGTTTTATGGCTAAATGATAGTGGCGACAAGAAATCAATCACTTTTAAAATGCTGTCCGAAATGTCGGGATGTGTGGCGAACTTTCTGGCGGCGCGTGGCGTTAAACAGGGCGATACTGTATTGTTATTTATGCGTCGACGTTGGGAATACTGGGTTGTTATGATGGCTATGCATAAATTGGGTGCAATTCCAATTCCATCAACTAATCAATTAAAGTCAGAAGATATTAAATTCCGTATCAAGACCGCAGATGTAAAAACAATCATCGCGTTTGATGACGGTGCTGTTGTAAATGAAATTAAAACTGCAATTGGCGACAATGATTCTGTGCAGTTGATTGACTGTGCAGAAATCGCAGATGCGTGTGAAAAATATCCAGCGAAATTTGACCGTGTAATGAACGAAAATACAGATACAATGGTCGTCTATTTCACCAGCGGTACAACAGATATGCCAAAAATGGTGGCGCATAACTTTATGTATCCGCTGGGGCATATAAATACAGCTGTGTTTTGGCAAAGGCTGACGGATGATGATATTCACTTTACATTGTCTGAATCTGGATGGGCAAAGTGTTCATGGGGTAAAATGTACGGACAATGGTTGGCTGGGGCGACTGTGTTTGTGTTTGACTTTTCGCATATCTTTACGGCGCATGATTTGTTGGCTGCAATCGCAGATAACAAAATTACTTCATTCTGTGCGCCGCCAACTGCGTATAAGATGATGATAAATGCCAATATGGATAAATTTGATTTGTCATCACTGGTCAAGGCAGATGTCGCAGGCGAAGCGTTAAATCCAGAAGTCTATGAAAAATTCTTGGAAAAAACAGGTGTAAAACTGCGCGAAGGGTTCGGGCAAACTGAAACGACTGTGTTGTTGTTCAATAATGAATGGATTGAACCAAAACCAGGTTCGATGGGTAAGCCAGCTGCAGGTTGGAATATTCAATTGCTGGATGAACGTGGGCGTCAGATTACAGATGTGAATACTGTGGGTGAAATTTGTGTCTGTGTCAAAGATTCAAAACCGTTGGGTCTGTTCCAAGGTTATCATAAAAACGAAAAGCAGACTGCGTCTGTATATCGTGATGGTTTCTATCATACTGGCGATATGGCGTATCTTGATGCAGATGGTTACTTCTGGTTTGTGGGACGCAATGATGACTTGATTAAAACAAGCGGTTATCGCGTCAGCCCATTTGAAGTTGAATCGGTATTGTTGGAACATCCTGCTGTGCGTGAAGTCGCTGTAACAGGTGTCCCAGATAATGCACGTGGTCAGGCTGTCAAGGCGACAATTGTCTTGAATAAATATTTCCAGGCAAATGACGTTCTGGTGCGACAGTTGCAAGAACATGTGAAAACAAATACTGCGCACTATAAAAGTCCGCGCGTCATTGAATTTGTTGATACATTGCCAATGACAATCAGTGGTAAAATTCGTCGTGCGCTGATTCGTACGCTGGACAGCGCCAAAGAATCAATTGTCGACCCAATTAAAAATACAATTGGTTTGGGTAAAGATGACGAAGAAAAATAAACCAACCGCCCCAATCGGGGCGGTTTTGTTATATTGCAAATTTTGTTTTAATTTGTAATAATCTGTGACATGGTGAAATGTAGAAAGTCTTTTCCGCGATATGTCTTGGGTTATATATTATTTGCGCCGATTATTGTCGCGGTGATTGTGATGTTTTATATTTTCTGTATTCAATCGCCTGTTAAGATACAAACTGTTTTTGATGTTGTACGGGGCGATTCTGTAACAGGTGTTGCGAATCGTTTGGTGAAAAATAATCTGATTGAATCTGCTGATTTATTTATTGCGTCTGTGCGTTTTCATGGTGGAAAAATCCAAAGTGGGCAATATGAAATCCCACGTGGGGCCAGTCTGTGGCGGGTAACAAAAATGCTGGTGTCGGGCGATGTAGCAACAACAACAGTTGTTATCCCCGAAGGCTTAACAATTAAACAAATAAAAAATATGTTGCTGCAAAATTCAGAACTGCGTGGGGCTGTGGAATGTAGTGATAATAAAAAGCGACCTGTATGCAATCTGAAAGATGGTCAGATTTTTCCTGATACATATCGTGTGGCACGTGGGACGAATCGGTTGGCTGTGCTGGAACTTATGCGTAAAAAAATGATTGATGTAAATGCCCACATCAAAAAGGCCTATCGTGTATTGCCAAAGCCCTTAAAAAATTGGAATGATGTTTTGATATTGGCGTCTATTGTGCAAAAAGAAACACCAATTGCACGCGAAATGCCAATCGTTGCCAGCGTATATCTAAATAGGCTGAACAAGGGTATGCGATTGCAGGCTGATCCGACTGTGGTTTATGCGCTGACTGATGCGCTGGGCGATATGCAGGGCGCTCCATTGTTAAGCGGACATTTGAAAATAGACAGTCCTTATAATACATATCGTAACGCAGGATTGCCGCCAACCCCAATTGCAAATGTTGGACAAAATGCGATTCGTGCTGTGTTGCGACCTGCGGATACAAACTTTTTGTTCTTTGTTGCAGACGGGCAGGGTGGACACAGATTTTCTGTTGACTATGCCCAGCATCAAAAAAATCATAATGCATGGCGTGAAATAAAAAAATCAAAGAATAAAAACTAGCAGGTTTTGTATATGACTGAATATGCGAAAAGTTTTGAAATTATAAAGTCAGATGATTTGCAACAGCCAGAAACTTTGTCTGGGCACTTGACAATGGTGCATAAGCAAAAAACACTGACGGGTGATATTGTTGTAAAAAATCTGAGCCCGAAAACAACGTATATGGATGTCGGCAAAGAAGATACACCACAACGTTGGTTAGATTCGCAAAAAAATGCACAAAAAATATCTGATGAAATCAGGGCTAAAAATAATCCTGCGTATTTTGTGCCAAAGACTTTTATTGCACATGGCAAGGTGCGTGAACAATTCGCAAGTGGTAAACGTTGGTGCGATGTATTTAAAACTTTGTCGCCCCAGGATAAAGAGTGGGCGTGCAAGGCGATTGCAGAACTGATAAATGATATGTCTGAATTGCGGCCTGTAAAGTATAACAAGTATGGACGTAATCTGCCAAGAATTGCAATCAAAGGGCCAGAAAAATTGGCAGAAATGCTGGAAAAATGTGACGATAAGTATATATCCAAGGCAAATAAAAAATTAATTCAAGATATTTATGAGTATTTAATGAATGTGCCAGAAAATAAAATGATGGTATTTAGTCATAACGATTTGAATGGTGGTAATATCATTATTGATTTAGAAAAAAGACAGGTATCTGTTATTGACTTTGAAATGGCAGGGTACGGTTCTGCGTTTGATGCAATGTATTCTGGAATGTTCGATTTTTCTGATATTTGGCAGTATATAAATCACTTGCCACGAAGCAATAACACAAAGTTGTCTTGGAATTTTGTCCCAGAACATGGCGAGTTGTATAAGTTTATTCGATGGGGGTGGGCTAACTTTGTCAGGGATGGAATGAGTCTTGAACAGATGAGTGGTACCATAAAAAAGAATTGTGATCAAGTCAGATTCGTTTTTGCACAGGCCAAGGCAAGGGCAAAAATGTCAGCAAAAAAAGAAAAGATGTCTTTGGTGCCAATGTCGCACTATGAAAAAGATAATTAAGTGATGCTGATAAAATAAAAAGATTAAAAATAAATTTTAGAAAGTCGTCGGCTTGCAATTTCTGATATTATAAAAATTGCAGATAGAAATATTCGCTGTGCCTTGGTGAGTATGGGGAATATGTTTCTATGTTCGATTCGATAATATGCCAGAGCATAACATATTTTTAACGCGAAATCAAAAATCTTTGTTCTTGCAGGTTGTTTTTGGCTTGCTACAATCGTATCAACTGGACAGGTAAAACTGTTTGGTTAAACCCTTTAATCTTTCGAATTGTTGTACACCCAAGGTTTCCTGTCTTGGGTGTTTTTTTATAGGTTTAGGTTCCTGTTTATATCTGATTTCATATTTTTTATACTTTTTTATGACGAAAGGAGAGATATATGAAAAAGATTTTATTTGTTTCAAGTGCGCTGGTGGCTGTGTCAGGTGCGGCAAGTGCAGACAATATAATGAATGGTAATCCGTTTTATAGTCCGGCCAAAGGGCGGTTCTATAATATACTGACGCCAATTAAACTGGATACCAAATTGGAACAGTTTTATATGTCTGATGAATTTGGATATGGTATAACAGATAATTTATCGGTTATGATTGCGACAACAGGTTCTTATGATTCGTCTGATAATCCTCAGTTTGGTAAGTGGGCGTGGAATAATTTGGAATTGGGGATGGATTGGTCTGTTTCTAATAATCCCGACAGTATGGCCGATATTTACGCCAGTGTTAAACAAATTTATAATACGCGTCAGCATTTGGAAACAGTTGCTTATAATTGGACGTTGGGGACGCGTGTTGGTCGTATGGAATCAGACTGGACGCTGGCGGGTGTTGTTGAATTGGACTATCTTAATGATGATGTTTCGGATTATGACTATGATACATGGGCGATGACAGTTGGGGTTATGGGGCAAAAGTTATTAAATACGAATTGGAATCTGGTTGCGTCATTGAACTTTAATTTTGATTTGTATAAAGAGTATTATGATGGCGAAGAACTGGTTTTGGAATTTGGTGTGAACTATAATGTTTCTAGAACCAAATATCTGGGGCTGTATATATCAAAAGATGTTGTTCATGACTTTGATGATGCACCGGTAAACTTTAAAATTCAATTTGGGGCAGATTTTTGATTTTTTTATCCGCCATATTGGCGGATTTTTCTTATTTGTACAGATGAAAATTTTGTCATTTTTGTCAAAACTTTAAATTCCTGCTTTTACGGGCGTTTCAAGCGAAAAAGTTATTATTTTTTCCCATATTTTCCTTGACAATGCGGGGGGTGGAGGTTATAGTATATTCGCTTTCTGTGTAAACAAGGAAAGCAAGAAACACATGAAACCGCTTTTGTTTTCGGGACTTATAATCCGACGTTAAGTCGTTGAAATAAGACTGATAAGCGGGTTTTGTGCAGACTAAAAACAGGTAGAAAAAAAGAAAGAGAATTTTGAATGCCAACAGTAAACCAACTGATTCGGAAACCTCGTAAAAAGGTTGTTGTAAAAAGTAC
>JAZRAD010000068.1:0-2661 GCA_045634405.1 Candidatus Enterousia sp. | reverse complement strand
CCGAATCGTCTTTTTATGCAAAAAGTGCTTTTTGTTGACACAAAAGATATCTTGGTGCAAAAACACCGATTCTGTTTTCGCGCTGTACTAGGCAGAAATTCAGCATTCCTAAAAGTAAAGCAAAAAAAACAAAAAAAATTCATTTTTCTGTATTGTTATGATTTGTATAAAACTATATATTGTAATCAAATCAACAAAACATTCACTATATGTTGTGTTTTATCAAGGAAGTGGAGTTATAAAATGCCAGAAACACAAAATGAAATTCAAATTCAAATCACACCAACATTGGTAACACATTTGGTTGCTGTTCAGAAACGCAGTGGGGAAACAGTTCCTTTTGATGTAAAAAAGATTTACGAAGCGATTAAAAAAGCTGTGGCCGTTACAACAGAAGTTTCTGATGTCGAAGTTGTAAAGATTACCCAAGATGTATTGAAAAGACTGGACGAACAGTTTAATGCAAAAACACCAAATGTTGAAAATATCCAAGAAGTTGTTATTCAAACATTGATGGATTCACGTGCATATAAAACTGCACAGGCATACATTATTTATCGTCAAAAGCGCACAGAGATTCGCGAATCAATGGTTGATGCGGTTGAGATTATTGATGGTTATGTTGGTGGTTCAAACTGGCGTATCAAAGAAAATGCGAACATTGGTTATTCAATTGGTGGCTTGATTTTGCGTACCAGCGAACGTGTAACTGCGGAATATTGGTTGAATCTGTATCCACGCGCCGCAGCCGAAGCGCACAAGACAGCTGCGATTCATATTCACGACCTTGGTTGGTTGACAGGATATTGTGCAGGTTGGTCTTTGCGTGAATTGTTATACGAAGGATTTAACGGTGTTCCAGGTTATTTACAGTGTAATCCTGCGAAACATATGGCAACTGCGATTTCACATATGGTGAATTTCTTGGGCACATTACAGAACGAATTTGCAGGCGCACAGGCGTTTTCATCTGTAGACACATATTTGGCACCATATGTTCGTGTTGATAATTTGTCTTATGCAGATGTTAAAAATGCAATGCAGACATTGATATTTAACTGTGCAGTTCCATGTCGTTGGGGTACCCAGACACCATTTATCAACTTTACATTTGACTGGACATGCCCAACAGATTTGAAATCACAGCGTCCATTTATTGGCAAACAGCAAGTAGACTTTACATACGGCGACTTGCAGGCTGAAATGGATATGATAAACAAGGCGTTTATCGAAGTTATGACCGAAGGTGACGCCCAGGGTCGTCCATTTACATTCCCAATTCCAACATATAACATTACACCGGATTTCCCATGGGAACATCCAAATGTAAAGCCTTTGTTTGAATTGACTGCAAAGTACGGTATTCCAAACTTCCAGAACTTCTTGAATTCAGACTTGAACCCAACGGACGTTCGTTCAATGTGCTGTCGCTTGCGTTTGGATGTTCGTGAATTGTTAAAGCGCGGTGGCGGATTGTTTGGTTCTGCGGAAAAGACAGGTTCAATTGGTGTTGTTACAATCAATCTGTCCAGACTTGGCTATGTACATCGTGGCAACCGCGAAGGTCTGTTTACAGAACTGAAACGTTTACTGGATATTGCACGCGACACATTGGAAATCAAGCGTGACATTATTTCCAAGAATATGGAACGTGGCTTGTATCCATTTACCAAGCGTTACTTGGGCGATTGGAATCATCACTTCTCTACTATTGGTGTAAACGGTGCGAATGAAATGGTTCGTAACTTTACAGGCGATAAAGAAAATATCGCAACACCAATGGGTAAAAAGTTGGTACTGGATGTAATGGACTTTATCCGTGAAAATCTGGCGACATTCCAAGAACAAACAGGCAACCTGTATAACTTGGAAGCAACCCCAGCCGAAGGTTGTTCATATCGCTTTGCGAAAACAGACGTCAAGAATTTCCCAGACATTATTACTGCTGGAACCAAAGACGCACCATATTACACAAATTCAACTCAGTTACCAGTAAGCTATACAGATGATCCATTTGTTGCGCTGGAACACCAAGAAGAATTACAGCGTAAATATACAGGCGGAACAATGTTGCACCTTTATATGGGCGAACCTGTATCCAGTGGCGATGCTGCACAGAAAATCGTACGCACGATATTTGAAAACTACAAGGTGCCATATATGACACTGACACCGACGTTCTCTATCTGTCCAAAGCATGGCTATCTGCCGGGCAAACATGAATTCTGTCCAAAATGCGATGCGGAACGCGCCGCAAATCAGGACACAAAAGAATAAACAAATAACAAATCACAATTGTCAATCTATTAGGGAGGATAACATTATGACAAACAATGAACACAGAACACCTTGCGAAGTCTTTTCAAGATCAATGGGCTTTATCAGACAGGTATCAAACTTTAACATTGGTAAATACTCTGAATTCTGTGAACGCAAAACTTTTACAGAGGCAAACTGTCTGTCCA
This sequence comes from Candidatus Enterousia sp., assembly GCA_045634405.1. Taxonomy (GTDB): domain Bacteria; phylum Pseudomonadota; class Alphaproteobacteria; order Rs-D84; family Rs-D84; genus Enterousia. The sequence continues at coordinate 196 of JAZRAD010000068.1, read as the reverse complement.
CAGGTGCCCGTCACAGTGATTTGTTAAAGAAAGTTGCGTAATATCATGCGTGATGTTCAAATTGGGGGATTGGTTCCGTTCACCACAATTGACTATCCGGGGAAACTGTCCGCAGTTTTGTTCTTGGTTGGTTGTCCGTTGCGGTGTGCGTATTGTTCCAATCCCCATTTATTATCTGTGGGCGATGGGGAATATG
>JAZRAD010000067.1:0-4198 GCA_045634405.1 Candidatus Enterousia sp. | reverse complement strand
ATATATGGAAGCCAAAAAATTACGAAGGTGTTGCAATTTCTGCCCCACAGGCGCGTACAATCATGAACGAATGGCTAAACACCGGCTGGATGGACGCGTGGCGCACCATGCACCCAGACGAAATTGATTATACATGATATGGTTATCGTGGCCATGATACAGTTGGTAATAAACAAGGTCTGCGTTTAGATTATTTCCTGTGCAACAAGGTTGCTGCCAAAATGGTAAAAAACTGTGAAATAGACATTGAACCAAGACTGGCAGAAAAACCAACAGATCATTGTGGCCTGATGATTGAAATAAAATAAATCACACACGTTTTAAATCATCATAAATTTTATACTTACGGTCATTTGTTTCGTGATATTCATAACCCGCCCCGCCAGCAGAATACATATTGAACAATTCTGTGGTCTTGGCAACAGCCGCATTTATCATTTGTTGAGTTGTTTCTTGGTCATATTCAATCACACGAACATCATTATTTTTTAACTGCAAAAATTTCATTATTGGTGCATTTGAAAGCGAACTTGTTTGAATTTTAAAACCACCAGATTGCAACATACACGCCTCTAATGGCAGTTGTGGCATATTACCGTCCAGCAATTGTTTTTTATTTGGTGCAGCCCCCGTCTTAAAGTCCATAACCCCACCATCCCATACCAAGTCTGCACGCGCACGAACATTTCGTCCTGCGATTTTTATACCGCCTTCGATTTCAGATTTTGCATTTTGAATCTTGGTCAATTCATTTGCAATAACAGGCGCAATTTCCAAAAATCTTTTATGCCAGAAATGGAATAAAATACTGCCCCTCCCCAAAATTTCCAGCGCACCTGCATCCATTTGTGCCACCAAAACATCAGGCCGCAAATCTGTTGCGTTTTCAATAACGCCATGCACCAGATTGCCAAACTTACGCGCATCTGCAACAACCCAATAGTCGTCCAACACACGCAACTTTAAAATATGACGAACATAAAAAGCGTATGGATTGTGAATCAATAATTCCAACTCTGTCACAAACACATCAGACCAATCCGCCGGTGGTGTTGGCACACTTTCGTCCAACGGAACATATGGTACATCATCTTGGGATAAAACATCTGCAATTATTTTTTCACCTGCATCCGTATCAATCTTTGCACGTCTGGCGATTACACGTGATATAAATCTGGATTCACTGGTTTGCACGCCACCAGACACAGCGGAACGCAACCAATATACTTCACCACCACACGACAAATTCATAAAGTCTAACGATTGCAAAGATACTTTTCTGTTTGGCGATGGCAATCCAATATCTTTTGCCACATGCGTCGGCAGCCACGCGTTTTCATAACCTTGGGCTGGAAACATTCCGTCATTTAAACCAGTTAAGATAACAACATCTGCGGTCTGCATACGCGATTCAATAGTACCCAACACAACAACACGCGCATCTGTTTTCATTGCACCACGCTCAGACACATTTGATAACGCATCTGCAATAAACGCACGCGCATCTGCCAATGTCAATTTTATATCAGCCGCAACCAACGCATCAGACATTTTCTTTATTTCAGTCCATATCTGCACACTTGTTTCATCATCTATGACAAAAGACGGTTTAAATTCAGCCAAATTTTCATCAACAATTTTTGCAACCGTCTCAAACAAATTAAACTCAGATTGAGTATATATTTTATCAAAAACACCGCTGCCAGATTCAATCCAACCGTCCATCAAATTTAATAATGCACGCCCAGTATTTGTCATTGCACCAGATACGGCAGATGAAAAATCTGCATCAATACCATGTGCAACAAACGCATTTGCAATACGCTGATTTCCAGCCGCGTCCGGTGTAATAATTAAAACAGATTTATTTTCATTTAATGCGCGCTTTGTAATATGCGCGACAGCATTCGCCTCGACCGCTTCGGTTGGGGCAACAACCAGATGGCAATGTGACAAATCTGTATCAATGCTTGAAGAAGAACAATCATTTCCAAACGCATAATTCATAAAGTCAATTGCAGAAGAACCAACATCAATTGGCAAAACATCCGCCTGCGTCAGACCAACACTATTTAAAAATTTATATTCAGAATTATATGGATTTGTATCTAATTCAAAGTCCGCAACACGACCATCTATTTTACCAGACAAAATTATTCGCCCATGTGGCAAATTATATACCCCACGCATTAAATCAGCCGTCGCCGGCACACTGGCGGTCGATGCGCACACAATAACTAATTTATATTTATCAAAATGATTTACCCAGTTGCGAATATCACGATTTCTGATTTGCACACTTGTCATACGATTTGCGGCATACAGTTTTGAAAAGCCGGACAAAATATTTAATATACGCGCCTTGTTTTGAAAATGCGTTGCATATTTTTCATCAACCAGATGTTCCCAATCTATTTCAGATGCATCAACACCTTCGTTTTCCAGATAATCTTGCATACGCACCAAATCATGCGCCAACAATAATCCAGTTGATAAGTTTCCAACACTTGCGTCCGCAGCCAATAATTTTGCCAAGACAACAACGCGTTCTGTATCTGAAATTTCACCCGTTATATCATCATCATTTTCATCAAAATCTGCGCCATCACCCAGTGGTACCAACGTTGGCAATATTGCCACCCCACCCTTTTTTTCTGCAATCATTTTTTCCACACTGCGAACAGCGCGACGGCTGGGCAAGAATATCAGCATATCGGCAACATCAACCCCAGATTCAGACATAATCTGCCACAACGCATCTGAAATACGCGCTGGATTTGTCGCATAAAAAACATTCTTATTTGATGCCAAGTGTCGCCTTTATATTATCAAGACCTGTCTTCTTTTCTGCAGATGTGTATAATATTTCTGGAATCATTGCACCATGGTCAGTATGCACAATTTCAGTTTGTTTTTGTTCACGAACTTTTTTATCTTTTTTTGTATAAACAATCTGATAAGGAATTGCATTTGCATCGCAAAAATCCATCAAATCTAAATCAGAATCACGCGCCCCAATTCGCGAATCTATCAAAATAAACAGACGCTTTAACTGACTGCGATTCAACAGATAATCTTCTAGTCTTTGTAGCCAGCGCATTGCGTCCATTTTGGAAACCTTGGCATAGCCGTAACCTGGCAAATCCACAATCATAACCCTGTCGTCCAGATTGAACAGATTTAAACTTTGTGTTCGCCCTGGTGTATTAGAAGTACGCGCAATTGGCATTCCCACAACAGCATTTATCAATGACGATTTACCAACATTACTGCGTCCGATAAACGCATATTCTGCAAATTGTGTTTTTGGCAAAGATTTCACAGTTTCAAAACTGCCCACAAATTTAATCATTATTTATTCCCTGTTTCTAGCAATCGTTTATACGCTTCTTTTTTTGAAATACCGGCACGCAATGCTAAATCAGCCGCCGCACTTTTCATAGAAGTTGCCGCAATATCATTTACAATATCGCTGATTTCTGCATCTGTCATTTTATGTTCAGGCCGTGGCCCAACAACAATCACTATTTCCCCACGTGGCGGTGTTATATTCATCAAGTCAGACGGATATCCAATAATTGTTTCTTCGTGAATTTTTGTAATTTCACGAACAATTGCAATTTTGCGTTCTGGCATAACACGCGCAAAAGCCGCAATCGTATTCATAACACGATTTGGACTTTCATAATAAATTATCGTATGTGGAATTTTATTATCATCACGCAGCTTCTTTTCATCAAAGAACCCACAAAATGTAAACCTGTCTGTTGGGAATCCAGATAACACCAATGCAGAAATTGCCGCCACAGGTCCTGGCACAACAAATACAGGCACCCCTGCTTCACGTGCAGCACGCACCAATCTGAATCCAGGGTCGCTAATTCCAGGCATACCTGCATCACTGACCGCAGCGATTGTCATACCATTTTGCATTTTTTCAATTAAATCTGGGACAACATCGCGCTCGTTATGTTCATGACAAGAAATGCGTTTTGTTTTAATTTCAAAATGAGATGCCAATTTACCAAACACGCGTGTATCTTCGGCAGCAATTAAGTCAACAGATTGTAAAACCTCTATCGCGCGTGGCGACATATCAGACAAATTTCCAATTGGAGTACCAACAATATAAAGCCCTGATTGCATTTAGAATCCTTTTATAGTAAAATGATACAAAATAAAATGGATTTTTCAATGT
>JAZRAD010000066.1:0-17708 GCA_045634405.1 Candidatus Enterousia sp. | reverse complement strand
CAAAATAGGCAAACTCATAACTTGTTTTCCGGTTTCAATGAAACAGTATTTTGTTCTGTTGATTTTTAGTATTTTAGCCATTTCTGTTTGGGTTAGTTTGTGCTTTTTTCTTGTTTCAACAAGTAAATTTAAAATCAGTTTAAATTCTTCTGTATTCCAATAGAAATCAAGTGTTTTGAGGTTTGTTGTTTTATTATTCATACTTTTTTTTGTTTTAAATTTGAAATTTTATATCCAAAAGTGTTGTATTTTTGCAACAGAAATAAACATCAAAAACTGATGCAAAGATAAACAAAAAATAATTGACATGAAAAGGTATTTATTTGAAATTTTAAAAAGTGTAGTTCTATTTGCAGCCGGATTTGTTACATTGTGGTGTTTTGTCTGGTTAATGTGTTTGATTGCAAATTGTTTTATGTATTAATGTAAAAAAAAGTAATAATCTATAAAAGTAAAATATTATGAAAACAGTGGATGAAATTATTAAAAATGACAATTATGTTAATGAACACTAAAAAAAGAAAACAAAGGCCGGAAAAATACCCGGCCAAAGAACTCCAGGCGACGTATAAGGAGTTGGCGAGATTAATGCGCAAAGAATTGCAGGTAATGTCAGAATGTCAACAGCGAGTAATGTTGTTGCGGCACACAGCCAAGCAGCACAAATGCGGGGAAGCAACGGTGCGCAACAAAATTCCGATGCTTAAACATTATACATTAACCCGTAAATGGTTATGATACCTTTTATTTACATTATTATATTGTTTTGGTGTCCGTGTGGAGCCTACCCAGGCAGCCTGTTTCGGTGCGATTCCGGACACGGAGCAAAGCTGGCAACGCTGGGGAGCGACCAGCAGGGAGGGCAAGGGACAAAGTCGGACAGCGCATATAATAAGTTCCACACCGCGCTGTCCGGCAACCTTGCTGTTTATGAAATTTAATGAAGTATTAATTAAAAAAGTAGAAAAAATGACAAAAAAAGAATTAAAAGATTTAGCCAAAAGAATTAAAAATACTCCTGTTCGTTCGGCCTGGAGTAATGGGGTACGCCAGACTGCAGTAGAACTTGTTGAAAATCTGATTGAGGGCTATAGTTCTGACCGAATTAAAGAAATGAAGACCCGAAAACAATTTGAAGATGCGTTGAAAAATGGTGCCAAAACTTGGTTGAATTACAGTTGGGACGGTGCCGGATTGATTTATGATGAGGAGATTGCACAACGTTTTTGCAGTGCTTCTGAACTGAAAAAAACAAAAAATGGGACTTTGCGGCCAAATTCCAAAGAAGATTGGTTGGATGTGCAGGCGCGTGCATTATTTCAATCGTGGAAATGGATTGAGAGTGAAGCCAGGAGAATGAAACTTTTTCAATAACATTGTAATATTTAATGCGTGGAACAGCCACATTTTCCGGTTGTTCCATGCCCTCCCAGAAAAACCCGAAAGGCGAATTGTAAAACAGTTTAATGTTGATATATGTTGTTTTGGTTTAAGTATGACCCAGGTAAAGGGCGCATGATATATAAGCTTGGAAAACGCATTAAGTTTTACCCTGCCACCAAGCACGGGCAGACGATGATTTTGCACATGATATGCCGTGATGTGATGGATTATATGTTATATTGTTTTAGAGAGGGGTACAACAAAGACCTGTTGGCGGACAGTATAGCTGTTATTAAGAACATTGATGTTCATTGTGCTAAAGTGTGTGTGGGGGATACGTTGAAACGTATTAGAGATAGTGTGTTGCCCATATTAAGTGTTTCGTCTGATACTGTTAATAAAGAGCGCATATTCAAAGACGAAATATTGCAGGCAATACAGGCAGCAAATTATGAGTTTCACCGATACACCATAGACAAGATGCAAAAGCCGAATCCTCAATTGTCGTTAAATTTCACAGAATCATAATTTTACAAACCAAGGCGGCAGGCGTATGCCTGTCGCCTTGGGCCCTTCGTCCAAAATAAGGAACAACTGGGAGAAATCCCCATATATCCTTGAAAATATGATGGTTGCAAAGAAAAATAAAGAATATAATAAAAGGGATGCAAATCGTGAAAGGTTACGCAAAACATTGTATTTGCGCAATAAAAATATATCGTTGGTATATGATATAGATAAATATTTGGCCGCAAATCAGCGCGGCCGACTGAAAAGCAAGGATGTGTTGTTTCTAAAAAAATTGAGAAAATCAATATCTTGTTGCGGAACATCTTTATTGCTGCATGATAGGGCTGATTATGTGGAATATGTCACGGGCATTACATGTGACCACAAACTTTGTGCAATTTGCAACCATAACAGAAAGAATCTTTTGCGAAAAAAATACATACTATTTTTTGGCGAAAATCCAACATTATATCTTGATGAAACGGACAGGCAAGTCAAAACTGCTTCGCAATGTGTTGTTAAGGGTGAGCCAATTAAGTATGGTCTAATGGGATTGACATTGACGGTACCTCATGACAGCGGGAAATATAAAGGCGAAGTCTTTTATTATGATGCCTTGTTATCCGACTTTAACTATTTGCGAAAAATGGATTTTTGGAAAGATAATGTGTATGGGGGGGAGTTTGGAGTTGAAACTACAATTACGGCCAACGGATTGCATATACACATACACAGCTTGCTTATGACGCGAGATTTTTACCAAAACCGCAATATATTGCATAAACTGATTCTGTTTAAATGGAATCATATTACAATTAATGATGGCGGAAAAAATAAAGATTGGACAGATTGGCGAATTTCCAAGATTATGGAGGGAAACAAATTAATATCAAGACAAGAGATTTTGGATAATTTGTCGCCTGCTGGTGCCACCCATATAAGCCTGGAAACAGTTTATGAAAAAGATTTGGAAACCGGAGAAAAAATATATAATACTCCACAGGCGAGGACCAATGGAGTTTTGGAAACTATATCTTATCATTTCAAACCAAATCTATTTGACATGGGGGATGGCCACTGTGACATATCTATGCTGGTTCGGGCTTATAGGTCATTGGAGGGTAAACGGCTGTATAGTCGTTATGGAGTTTTATATCATGAGAAGACATTAAGCATGAATTTTAATGATTTTGAGGATGATTTGAACTCGGCAAAAGATATAGAACAGCAGTTTGGAAACAATGCAATGCAATTGTCCGGATTGTTTTACAAAGTTAAGACGAAAGATGTTTATATTGACAATGAGGGCGATGTGCAATTTTGCAATGCAACGGAAATTAATACTACATCAACGCGCAATGCCATTAATATGTTATACGCAGATAGCTTAATTGATATTGGCGGCAAGTCAAATGCCATTAAAAAAATTAGAAAATCCAATTAATTTACAATATTTTAAACTTAAATTTTAAAAAAATGATTACAGTTGTATTAGCCGGGAACATCGGCCAGGATGCGGAAGTTAAGCAAATCAATGAAAAAGAGTATTTGTCATTTGGCGTGGCCGACAATGAAAGGTCTGTTGACAAGTCTACAGGCGAAGTTCGGGAAATCGTTACATGGTACAATGTTTTATACCGTGGCGGTAAAGTAGGGGAGTATCTTAAAAAAGGCGTGAAAGTGCAGGTAATTGGCACTCTAACAATTGATGTATACCGTTCGGAGCGTGACAATACAGTTAAGGTCAGCCGAAGTATATTTGCAAATACGTTGCAGTTATTGTCACCAGCAGCCAAGACGGAAGATTCTGCAACGGCAGTGCCAGCAGCTGAAAGTGACGAAACATTATAATTTTAGAACCTTTTTTTGCATTGCCACTAACCCTTATTTAAATTTTAGAAGTTATGAAAACAGAAGTAAAAGAAATTATTGCAAATATTTATGATGGTGCTAAAAGAGTGCATTGCAGGATTATTATTGAACGTCAGCAAATTGTTATTTTGAATTGTTGGGATAATCAAAATGAAGTTTCTAAATTTGAAAATGTAAAGGTTGTGTTTTCTGATATATTTGATTATTTAAACAATTCGTATCCTGATTATTCTATTCAATTTTTTGTGTGTGGGATAGCGGAATATTATTATAAAACAATAAAATAGGTTATTATGGATTTGCATTTAAAATTTAATTTAAATAACAATGGCAAAGATTATTAATAAAGAACTTCCAATAACTGGAAATGGGTTTGAGTATTTAGGAGTACACTATAATTGCCAACGGGCAATTGAGTATGATATTAAATTGATTCTACAGGAAGCTAACATGTCCCACAAGGATACTTTTGAAAAATTTTATGATAAAGACTCATTAAGACCATACAAAGTTAAATTGTTTACGGATGATAGTAATGTTCCTATCTATGGTATGATAATCTACATTATTAACACAAAAAAGAATTATGGTAGGTTTGCTTGTGGTAATTATTATCCCATAAACAGTTTTAATTTAAAACCACACCTATTTCAAGCAAGTATTTGTTGGTAACAAATAACAATTAAATAGACTATTATGGATTTGCATTTGGTTTTAAAAGGAAAATATTTTGATGAAATTGTTGCTGGTTTAAAGCCGGAAGAATATCGGGCAAATACAGTATATTGGCGTAAACGTATATGCGGTGTCGGCACAAAAGACATTCCATATTGTGATTTTGGATGCATGTGTCATGTTTTTTGTGCTGGCCGAAAATTGAACACTAAATATAAACATGTTGTGTTTCATCGCGCTTACACAAATATTACAGCTAAATATTGCATTGCTGAAATTACCGTTGGGGTTGGTAATCCGGAATGGGGCAGCTGGGATGATGCTTATAAGTATATTATTAAATTGGGGGATAGGATTCAATGAGCGATATAGATAATATGGATAAAAAAGCAGATAAAAGAATTTTGGACCCGTGTTGCGGTGGAAAGTCTTTTTATTTTGATAAAGACGATGAGAGAATATTATTTTGTGATGTGCGTAAGGGTATTTATCAGTCTAATAATGGCAAAGTGGTGAATGTTTGTCCGAAATTTGTTATAGATTTTCGCAAAATGCCATTTGAAAATGGAAAATTTGACCTTGTAATTTTTGACCCTCCACACCTTACAAGTATTGGAGATAAAAGTTGGTTATTTAACAGGTATGGAAGATTGCCAAAAGCCTGGAAAGATTATCTGAAATCAGGATTTGATGAATGTTGGCGTGTCTTGAGACCTGGTGGAACACTTGTTTTTAAATGGTCGGAGGGAAATATTAAAATTGGTAGGCTTTTTGATATTTTTCCCGACAAGCCTGTTATGGGGTGTCGCAATAATTATACTACAATTTTTGTTGTGTTTAATAAAAGTTCAGCTGCTATCATGACAAAATAAGTATTGTTCCACCAGGTATCAAGACACGCAATGATTTTTCTAATGTTGAATTTTAAATTGATTTACAATGATTTATAAAAATATTAAATCCTACATGGAGAGTTATTTTACCGAAACACAAGATGTTAAACTTGATATTAATGCCTGGGTTTGGCTTGATTTTAAAACAAAGCGTGCGCGTTGGGGTTCTGTTTCGGATGGAAGTTTGTATGAAGTTCCTGCTACCTTGGAAGAATATTTGGCCTTTATGAAGTATTTCTTTTCAAAAGGAATTAAAGAATGTTGGTTCAGAGAGTTAAAGGAGTATGTAACATTTTACGGTCGTACAGCACGTGACCGAAAATATTACTGTGTCATTACTCTTGATGCGTGGCGTTTCCGTTGGCTATTAAAGCAGCAAGAAAAAGTGTCAGCAATATTTGGCAAAATAGTTTCAAAATCAGAGAAATATAAAGAGCAAAGCGACAAAAAAAGGAATTCACATCAAAATGCAACTCAAACAGAATCAATTTCCGATTTTTTTATGCGTTTTGCAAAATTTTTAGAAAATGATGCCAAAATGCAAAAATATAATTCAAAATTGACAGAAAAATAACAATCTAAATTACTTGTGCTTAACTTGTTATATAATTTACATTATCTAAAATTTAATTTTTGTATTGATTATCAATGCCAAAAAATTAAAACTAATGTTTTAAAAAGGGCGATTTGTTTTTAAGATATTGATTTTCAATATACGAATTTTAATTAATTGTTCGTCATTTTTTTTGTTTATTTTTGTAAAAATTTAAAACATTAAAAAATGGCAAAATCAATTTCTTTTAATGCAGCCGGACACGAAGATTGGCTGGATGAAATCAATAACAAAGTCAATGCTATTGCGCTGGAACGTAATTGCGCAAAGATTGAAGCATTGAAGCATTGGTTGGACCTGGCAGATGGTAAAAATATTCCGTCTGCTGACAATTCAGAATTGTTGGGACAAATCGAAAACTACAAATCCAAGCAGGCACAGTATGAATCACAAATACAGCAACTGCAGGCAACTATCGTTGAAATGCAGGATGCAGCAAAAACATGGGATAACGCTGCCAAATGGTTATTGCCGCCCAATATGGGTTCGGTGTGCCTGGCTTTAATCATGGATGATTCCGAAGATTTTGCAAAGATTAAGGATGTTGAAAGCGCATGTGCGTTTATTTTAGAGCCATATTACCGTGCGGGCAAATTTATTGCAGATGAATCAGATTTAGCTAATTATAAAAACGCTTTGCAAAATGGAATTGAAAGACACAATTGATATGATGTGCAGCTCTGATTATAAAGAGCGTTTTGTTGCAGAATATAAGCAACTTGTAATTAGGTTGCAAAAATTGGAAATTATGGTGTTTCGTTATAAGTACGATTTGTTGAGTTTCAAGCCCGTTTGTCCTTTGCATGTTTTGCAAGCGCAATTGAATGCAATGGCAGAATATGCGCAATATTTAAGGGAACGGGCGGTTTTGGAAAATATAGACCTATGGAATTAAGTAAGACAAAAGTAATAAAGAAAGACAGCCCGGAGCAAATGGAAAATCTGTTGGGGCGTTGTGCCGCCTTGGTTAAGGAGTTTGATTTTTTATTTAAGTCAGATGGCGTGTCCCTAAAAGATATTCCAGCAATTACAAAAGTTATTATGAAATTCAATGCAAAGATTTCATTAAAAGACATATATAATGATTTGGAAAAATACATGTGATGATTGACAGTAAAATTGCAAATTTACGGCTTCAAGACATTCTTAATGTAGGCAATGCGAAATATGCATTTAGTATGCGCGTTTGCGGAAAAGAATATATTGTTTGTGTTAATTATGTCAATTCAAGATGTATGGTGAGTGTGCAAACAGTTGAATCTGACTATGTTATAAGAAATCGCTATATCAAACGCACAACGACATTGCAGGAACTTGAAAATTTTGTACGTAGTAGAATTTTAGATAATGGATTTGGGAAATAGTGAATTTTTTGCAGACCTCAAAAATTTAGGTCTGGAAAATTTGGAAGACGAAGCGACAAAGGAGCAGCGCGAGGAGACCCAGCGCAGGTCGGCTGACCCGTTGCAGGATTCGTTTAATTCTGTTGGAACAGAAGAGAGTAAGACTTTAGAATCTGAAACTGAAACGCATTCCGAAAAACCATCTTATAGTATGTCTGATTATAAGACACAGGCCGAGGGATATGTGGATTTGTTAGACTTGAGCAATACTATGATATTGCCTAATATCTATAAGAAAAAACTGCTGAAACCGTCTGAAAGGTCGCGAATTGAGACAATTAAACGCACAACAGAAGCCGGGCAATATAGCACTATGTCTTATGAGGACCAACAAATTGATAAGAAGTTGGCCGAAATACAAGATTTAATTGATTCTATCCCATTTACAACCGAGGAAAAACGAAAATTAACAGATGCACTTGCAAAGGTACTGTCATATTACGACATGACAGCTAACCCGACTACAGTTTTAATACTTACACTTGTAGCTGTTGAGGGGTCAAGATTATTACCCCTTGTGTTTAGAAAATAGAACATGAGGACAAACAAAATATCCATATTAATTGGAAATCGTAATACCGGGAAAACAATATATGCAAAAAGCTTGATGAAAGCTGCATTGGAATCCGGTAAATCTGTACTTGTGATTGACACATACGACCATCCGGCTTATAATGCTGTCCAACGTATAAGGCCAGACCAGATTGGAGCATGTTCTCCTGGCAAGATATATCGCTGTTTTGGTTCAGAAACTGATATGATTCTTAATGGATGTAATGCGTATTATAATGGCCTGTTAGTGTTAGAGGATGCAACAAAATACATTGAACAAAGATTGAACGAGGAAACAAAAAGATTTTTTTATGACTGTAAACAAAAGAATGTTGATATTTTAGCAATGTTCCATTCTTGGGTCGCCTGTCCTCCCGTGTTGTTCCGGATTGCTGATAATGTCCTTATCAAAAAAACGGGTGATAATTGTTTAGTAAGGAAAAATGATTGCCCGAACTTCGCTGAAGTTCAAGCCGCATTTAATGAGGTTGAAAATAGTGATAACAGATATATTGTTAAATACGTAAAATTGCAGTAATGAATTTAATTGGTTGGTTTAAAGAAAGAAAAATTTGGAGAAAATTTAAAAAATGTATGGTTGCTGCATTGGTAGACAGTTACTATTACAGGGGCGAAATATATGTATTGAAATCCGGAAATGATTTTGTTTCTGTACGTAAAAGACACCTAAAGAATCAAAAAAAGCACAACCCCACATCCTTTAACGGAAAAGGAGTTAATGAAGTTATTAATAACGCAATAGCGACATTGATGGCTGGAAGCGTAGTTGATTGTCAGTTGCAGTGTGATACGGAAAAATACGAAATGATGGCAGCAAAACAGATTGCATCCATAACAGCAGGTAGAGTTCAATATAAGAAAAAATGATGACAGAGATTGATTTGTTGTTGCGAGAACGTTATCCCTATGAGGTGGCAAATTATCTGCATATTTCAATGTACAGGATGAGAAATATAATGGATGAAGTTGGAATCAATCACGATAGGCAAAAGATTATTCGCAAACTCCCAATTCCTGTAATCAAAAGAATTATAGATTATTACAATTCGTTGTAGATTTATGGCAGTTTTTACTGCCATAATTTTTTTTTATTGAAAGTCAATGCAATGAAAAATTATAATTAAACATCGTTCGTTATCATTCGTTATTAAACTAATTGTATTTCAATTTGTTTGTATTTTTGCAGCCGATAAAAAAAAAGTATTAATCAAAAAATTAAAAAAAATGGATTTGAATCAAGTAAAAACTAAATTCCGCTGGAATAACATTCTGGCTATCGCTGCAGTCATGGTGATTGTTTTTGCGTTTTACAAAATCTTTGTGCGTCAGTACATTACATCTGACGGAGTGCTTCACACCACGTTTAAGACCCCGAATCTTGGACTGAACGAGGACTAATTAATTGAGTATTAACATTTAAAAAATTGAAACAATGAATAAACCGATGAAAATGAGAGCTAAAGATTTTAGCAATTTTGAAAATTTTGAAAACTACGAATGCTACACGGGTAGCGGGGATGACATGATTGATTTTGTGGATGGTCAAGTATCATTTGCAGGTATCTTTGACGCACACAACACTGCGAGCCGCACTTTTTCAATTACATTGACAATTGCGACAACTTTTGCGCTGTCTGGAATCCAGCTGTTTGGCGACCTCTTTACACCGCGCGAAAACGAAAATTATGCGGGACTTACAGAGACTGTTACAGGTTTGACCGTTGCCGGAAGTCCGAAAACCGTTAAAAAATTGTATTCCTGGCTGCAAAACAATCCTACTGTACTTCAAGGATTTCAGATTGTGAGTGCCAATGATGCGGTGGTGAACGGCATAATTGATTGCCACGAAGTATCTCCTTTCCGCGATATGTCTACCGAACCAATTAATTTATCGGCATTTAAGAACCCTTATCAGTTTAATTCCAATATGGTTTTGGTGCAGAATCTTAACCGTGTCGTGTCCAATCAGACTTATTGGCTGATTCCGGCTGTGGCCGATGCTGAAAATTCTTACCAGATAACAATTAACCTTTATTTCGGCCCTGCCATGAATTTGAGCCGCACTTTGGAGAAGAGAGTTGAACGCGCATATTATGGCATTCAAAATGTTGGCGGATTGGCTGTTGCCAAAAGAATTTCCCAAAATGGCGGTGTGTCCGGTGACACCAAGGTTTTTGAGCTGGAGACCATCCCTAATGTTACTATTGCTGGTACAAATGGCCGTGTTGTGCGTGTCAACACCAACAATATTAATGATGCAGGATTGGTTAAATTAGTGTAGCTTGCTTTCCATACAAATATATTATGCAGATACGCATTACCAACCGCGAGTTTTCCAACGGCACCCCAGCGCGAGTTAATCGTGCCACGGGTGTCGTGGAACTTGCACCATCTTTTTTTTCGCATAACGCAGACGAGAGGGCATTTATTCTGAATCATGAAATGGGCCACTATGTTTTGCAGACCAAACAAGAAAAAAAGGCGGATATATATGCGGCAAACAACCTGTATAAGATAATTGGATTGAAGAGGACTGCCGATGCAATAAATTATTCATTGCATGACAGTTTGCTAAATGACCAGCGCAGGCTGAATGTTTTTAATTATTTGGCAAAAAAGGATAGAGACGAAAACGGAAATAATATTATGGACTTGACAATTAAGGATTTGACTTATAATGATATGAACGGAGATATGGTTGTGTTTGATGGCTTTGTGAATGAAGACGGTTTGGAATACACTAATACTTTCGTGGCGGATTGTGGCAATATTAATGAACTTGAATTGTCTGATTATTTGAATTTCTGTGAATTTTACGGAATTGAACCGTCAGCAGAAGCTGTGCAAGTGTTTCGTGAGCAGAAGTTGCGAGACGTTGGCAAAATCAGCAATATGAGCGAATCCCGAATGTCGGCCCAGGAAACGCAAGACAGGGCATTACAGCTGCTTGAACAGGGTAGAATAACGACCAAGCAATACAATGAGCTTGTGTCCGGCATTGACACCCGTAGCGGATTTCAAAAGTTGCTTGACGAACTTTCCCCGGCCAAGATATTGGGTAATGCTGGTGAACGTGAGAGCAGGTCTTCAACAAGTGGTTCTGCTATGCTGCCCGTGGCTGTTATCCTTATTGCAATAGCTGTAATTGTTATTTTTCTGTCATACAAAAACTAATATTATATGAGCGACAAAAGAGTAAATGTGGATTTAAATGCTACTCCATTGGTATTTGCGGCTGGTGCGCTTGGAGTTGTTATTGTAGTTGTAATCATTGTGTCTATTGTTAAAGCTATAAGACGTTCAAAGGACAATGCTTATTTCCGTGACAACAAAAAGGCAATCCAGAAGTCAGAATTGACTTATAACGAAGCTGATTACACTAACTTTGCCAATAAGCTTTATGCGGCAATGAAAGGAGTTGGAACAGATGAAGATGCCATATTTTCTGTGTTTCAGCTCATGCAGACAGAGAGTGATGTACGGCAGTTAATTAATACATTCGGAACAAAAAAAGGTGAAACCTTGCAGGAATGGTTGTTATCTGACCTGTCAATGGCTGACATCAGTAAACTTAATGGCATATTGGCATATAATGGTATTAATTACAGATTTTAAAAAATGGCAGAAAAAAAGACATACACGAATATTCCGATTTTGGACAAAATCTTAAATGGAGAAAAAATTGATACGTTCACAGTATCAGTCGGACTTAATTGGGACACAATAATTAAGCCGTTGCTTGTTATTTTGCTTGGCGTTGTTGTGGCAGTTTCACTTTATAAAGTGTTATAATTATGAGTGTTAAAAGACGGTTGTTTATGCAGTTCATTTTGGCCTGGCTGCTGGTGATGGTTGGGGTTGTGCTTATTTTCTTTGGCTTCTTTTTCCCCCCGATTGCTGAAATTCACCCGTCTGTATTAACTGCATTTGGAGAGATACTTACATTTGCAGGTGCCATATTGGGAATTGACTACAGATATAGATTCAAAACTTATAACCTTTCCCAGAATGAGGAAATGAAAAAATCAATGAATAATGAATAGAATAGTAATGTTGATAATGATGTGTGTGTGTGTTGCGTGTAGTCCGGAACAAAGGATTGCCCGCATTGCTCGCAATCATAACATATCTACTATTACCACCAAGACTGTAAAGGATACAATTGTCATTCCGGCACATGTCAAATCATTGGCATTGCCATTGAATGGAGGAATATGCGCAAGTAGCGATAAGGATTTATCAGTGGTCGGCATGGTGCGGCATGATACTGTATATATTTCTGTTTCGCGGAAATCTGATACAGTTATTGTGACACGGGATATACCTACAGAAGTTGTTGCCTATAATGACAATGATTTGCCATTTGGCGTTAAGCTTGCAATTATTATTGTCATATTGCTTGGGTTATGTTTTGTGTGTATTTTTGCTAAAATTTTAAAACGTTGAAAATGAATAAGAAGTCGTTAATTATAGTTGCATTTGCCCTTATAGCTGTCGCTGTGTATCTGCTTTGGCGGCAGTCAGTGGAGAAAGAGACTTATTACCGCGAAACCGGGCAATCTTTTTTCTATCGCTATGGAGGGGACATAATAAGTTTAATTGGCAATGCAATTAACAGAAAGAAAGGAGAATGACATGAAGACAAAAAAGATAATTGTTCTTACACTTGTAGCTGTCGTTGTGGCCATTGCTGTCTGGTATTTATTACGCGGCAAGACAGATGACATTATTGTTACCGACCAGCCGGAAAATGAAGACAAATACATTAAATACATAAATGGTATTGGCTATATATTTGACAGTGCAGGCCGGCTTGTAGATTCAATCCGGAACAAGCAAACATCAGAAAGTGAAAATTCTGATTATGACAACCTCTATTATATTTACGCACGATGAGTAAAAAATATTGGTATCTGGTGTTATTGGTGTTGGCATTGGTGACAGCGTATGTTGTTTACCGTCGCAAAAAGTCGGGTGATGTGGTTACAGTGGATGATTATGCATTGCGTGTGCAGAATGAAATTGCCGAAAACGAAAAGTACAATGAAATTCGTAATTTTGCCGATGCGGATTATGTCAAGATGGCCGATGACCTTTATACAGCGATGAAAGGAGCCGGAACCAGGGAAGACACCGTGTTTTCAATTTTTAAATCTTTGAAGAGCAATGCTGATTGTAAAGCACTTGTTGATGCTTTCGGTGATAGAAAGTACAATAAAAAAGAGCTTGATTTGTATGGCTGGATTGCAAAAGAACTTACCCGGAAAGAGCGTGAAAAAATCAACACGAATTTAAGAAATAAACGTATAACATATTCATTTTACGAAGATTAATATTATGGAAAAGAAAATAATTATTTTGGTCATTATAGCTGCTGCAGTATGGGCGGTATACAATTGGCTCAAATTGCAACCCGTAAAACAGGCGGTTAAAGAAGTGCAGGACAACAAGGAAAACGGTTTGGAAATACTTAATGGGGCAGGAATGCAGTTTGATTTGGAGACTATACAAAACCGCCTGGATTTGGATGATGTTGAAGTCGCTAAAGACGATATGCTTGATGTTGTGGTCCCATCCACTGCAACGGGCAGTGCGGTTGTGTTTTACAATCTGGTGTCATTGCGGCTCGGTAAAACCGTAGACATGAACAGGTTGAACGCAATGCAGGGCGACCAAGGCAAAGTAACAATCGGCACCATTAAAGAGATGATGTTGTATTATCCCGATTTGGTCTATCAAGCAAAAAATTATAATCTATAAATCAAACAGATATGAATATTACAAAGAACAAACGAGTAGTAATGGTTATTGGGATAGTTGCATTAGTGATTATCGCCTTTATGGTTTTCAAACTGCAAAAATCCAAAAACGATGAGTAAAAAAAAAGTGATTATCATTACAGCGGCTGCAATGGTGATTGTGTCAATTGCGGTTTGGCTGATTGTCCGCCAGAAGCGGAAAGGAACCGACAATACGTTGCAAAGAGACGCAGGCAGCACAACAGGAAGCACAACGACCAAATGGACAATCAAAAATTTGGATGATTCCGAAATTGATTGGCCCATTAAAAGAGGTGATGCAGGTACAATTGTAACTAACATACAAAACGGTCTCAATTCCAAATATGGAGCCGGACTTGTTGTTGACGGCAAATTCGGGGCCAAAACGGAAGCAGCACTCCTTAAATATTTCGGCAAAAAGGAGCTTACAGAATCCGATTTTGCAGTGTTCACCGTTAAAACAGCACAGTAGAAATGGCTACCAAACAACAACAATTGGATTTCATAAAAAGCATGTGGATGGCTGTGGCAGGTCTTGAGCTTAAAGGCCTGCTACCGTCTGTGTTGATAGCACAAGCCGCGTTGGAATCCAATTGGGGCCAATCTACATTGGCAAAAAAATATAACAACCTGTTTGGAATCAAGGCCGGGAGTTCCTGGACCGGAAAAACGGTATCTTTGAAAACCCGGGAAGTTAAAAATGGTGTGTCGGAATATGTGACAGCCAAATTTAGGGTGTATGATAACTTTGCACAATCAATTGCTGACAGAAACCAATTGTTGCTAAAAAATAAGAGATATGCTGCAGTTCCGGAAGCGAAGACAGCGCAAGAGCAGGCGCAGGCAATCCGCGCTGCCGGATATGCCACAGCACAGAATTATGTAACATCATTAATGCAGATAATCAATGCGCATAATTTAACTGATTTTGACGATAAAAAAAAACAAATCATGAATACGAAAACAATGTCAATTATGCTGATAGCCATTGCGGTAGTTATGGTGGCTGTCGGTATATATAATTTAGTTAAACTGTAAACTATGAGAAAGATAGTAGATTTAAAAGTTATCGGTAGTTATAAAGTTGATTCAGCTATGGCTGATTCATGGGCCTATATTAAAACGTTTGGCGTTGTGCCTTTTTTTGCGAATGGGGCCTTAAAAGGTATAGACGAGCATGGCAATGACTTGTATTATACGCGACCTGTAGAACAATCCGACATGGAAATGGCATTTTCCAACAGTGTAAACATGTTCAATTTCACGACAGGAAATGCAGGCTGGGTTAAATATGTGAACCAACTACTGATACGGCATGACATTAAATTGAAATGGGTGTCGGTGGACAACTATTTGAATGATAATGGCGATGTACTGTGCAGACCGTTTATTACTGAAAAAGAATGTTTCAAAAGCCGCGAGGTGAACATAGAGCCGCGCATTGGCTCCGATGGGCGTTATTATTGGCATTTTGATGCAGCACTCAATGAACAAAATGTTTGTCTGCTTGGCTTTACTGAATTTGCGGAGACGGGGCAGGAATACAATTTTCAGTTCTGTTTTGAATCTGTTCGGAACATGGGCGATTGGGATGCAAGCGCAGATTCAGAATTTGAGATAGTTAAACAAACGGCCTATCCTGTCACATTTGACGAGCACACCCATGTTTCGGTCTATGGCGAGGAAATTGAAAGCGGCACCGAGATAAGGCGCGGAACACGTCTTGTGATACGTCATGACAATGTGGACCAATATATGTTCCTCTATTATGAAGTCAATGGCGAACGCTTGGACGGTGGTAATGTAATTGTAACAGGTGACACCGTCATTAATTCAATTTACGTTGAAGTGGCGGTACAGTCTGTTAATGATAATATTTCCAACTACAATCCTGCAGTGTCAATTGTACTTGAACGAAATAACATTGGTACTTATGTGGATGATGACGACCATACAAAAGGCTGGTATTTATCAAAAGCCGATGCTGTTGAAATGACAGGAATTCCAACATTTAACGGTATAACCAGCGTGCAGGATGCGAACGGTATAGTTGTCGCTTCGGAGGGTGACACATCAGTAACTTATGATTTTACGCAATTTAATCAGTTACAATATTTTGGAATTGTATCATTATTAGACAATATTTTTTCCAGATGTTATAGTTTGACAGATATTTCTTTGCCGCCAAACTTAACTTCTATAGGGAGTGAGACTTTTAATTTATCTTCTGCCTTGGCTTTAGATGTGGCTAAAATTCCTGCTACTGTAACAAGTATTGGAGCTGGAGCTTTTAGAGCATGTTTGGAATTATATGGAGAATTGAATTTGCCGAATTTGACATCTTTAGGTAGTATGGCATTTAGCAGTGTTAATCCAGGTACAAGCCTCGGCCCTAAAATCAGCAAAATTATAAGTCTTGGCTCTATAACCACGGTGCCGGAACAATGTTTTGGACGTTGTCAAAATTTGACAAGCGTTGTTTTGCCGGATACTGTTACATCCATAGGACAAAGAGCATTTGCTAATTGTTCTGATTTGACAGATTTGTCTTTGCCTAATGCTTTGACAGCAATAGGAAATGAAGCTTTTATTTTCTGTTCTGACTTGGCTTTAGATGTGGCTGAAATTCCTGCTACTGTAACAAGTATTGATAATAGTGCTTTTAGAGCATGTTTGGAATTATATGGAGAATTGAATTTGCCGAATTTGACATCTTTGGGTAATATGGCATTTAGCAGTAATAATCTAGATGTTAACCCCGGCCCTAAAATCAGCAAAATTATAAGTCTTGGCTCTATAACCACGGTGCCGGAACAATGTTTTGGACGTTGTCAAAATTTGACAAGCGTTGTTTTGTCAAATATAGTTACAACTATAGATGTAAAGGCTTTTATGAATTGTTCTATTTTAAACAATATTATTGTTAAAGCTATAAACACACCTACATTGGGAACAAACGCATTAAATGGCGTTCCCGCCACCTGTCCGATTTATGTTCCGTCCGCATCCGTGGCGGCATACCAGGCTGCAGCTGGTTGGAGCGACCGCGCAGCTTACATACAGGCAATTCCGGAGTATGTAATAACGCTTGATGCCAACACCACAGCCGAGGTGGGAGGGGTGCCAATAACTTCTGGCGACACTGTGGCCGCTGGTACCACCTTGGATTTGACTGCAGCCGAAATCCCGGGGCAGACATTTGACCATTTTGAAGTAGACGGGCAGCCAATTGCAGGCAACCAATATACAGTAGATTCCGCTGTAACCATAACATCAGTTTATAACAGTTAAAATAATAGGATATGAAAAGAAATGAAACTATCAAAAAAGCCCAGACTATCCGCAAAGAGCAGAAGCAGGACTATAAGCGCATATTTCAAAGTGAAATGAAGCGCAAGGGCATTACAAGCAAAAATGCGGCCATCAGTGCCGGAAACAAGTATCGTGACAAATACGGCCGCACAGCAACGGACCGTTGGCTAAACGCGCTGGAAGAAGCCAAACGCAGTATCAACAAGGCCATCAAAGTCGGGAAAACCGCGAAAAAATCGGCTCCCAAGGCTAAAAAGTCCGCAACCAAAAGCCGGGCTTGCAAAACAGGTCAAATGAGCCTTAACTTTAAAGGTGTTACGCCAAAAAAAAAATAGGCAAACGGCAATTTGACAAAATGTGGACAGATGCCTTTTTGGAGGGCCAGGACATGACAGCCTTTGAAAAAAAACATGGTCGGGGATACATTCTGTACGACCACACCGGGAAAAGGAGATAGCCATTGCTCCTTTTCCTATTTTTTTGCAAGGATTTCTAACAGTTTTGCAATTTGGTCTGATTGCTTACTAATTATAATGTCCTTTTCGTGTAATCTGGTTTCGGCTGATTGTAGTTTGGCTTTGAGTACAGATTGTTGTTCCGAAAGCATGTTTTTTTCATCAAATGTTGGAATTATGGCATTTGTTTTGTTGTCTGCTGTTATTTGCAAATTGTTGGGATTTTCAACATTTTCTTC
>JAZRAD010000065.1:0-2476 GCA_045634405.1 Candidatus Enterousia sp. | reverse complement strand
AAGTCTTCGAATCCTTGTTCGGCCTGTTTCTTTTTCATTACGCTGCTGGTAATCAAACCACCAGCCGTACCCAAAACAACACCGGCAATTGAATCTGATGCAAGACGTGCAGCATTGAATTTCCCATCAGCATCTTTCCATTCGTTTGCTTCTCCAAAGCCCGCAACAATATCGTCCAGTTCTTTACCAGCCTCCTTAATTTTTTTGGAACTTTCTGGCCTCTCTCGTTCTTTGATAATTTCTTGATTAACAACACATTCTTTACCATCAAACACATACTGTAAATCTGTACATATACATTGACCGTTGATCCAACTAGCGTCTGTTACCCCATTACAAATCCGTTCTAACCGTTTAGCTTCAGACAAAATGCAACCCTTGCTGCCTTTATCCAAGGTATAATCACCAGACAAACATTCACATTTTTTAAGTGCCGTATTATACGTCATGTATTTCTCTGTTTCATTACACGTACATGAATTATTATCATAATCCCAATTCCCATACGAATCCAAACAAGAAATCATTTCGTTATAAACCGCTTCGTTTGCAGCTTTTAATGCCTCCTGTCTTGCTTGCTCATCTTTCTGCGCTTGTGCTTCCGCCTCTGCTTTCTGTCTTGCTTGCTTATCTTGCTGCGCTTGTGCTTGCGCAGCAACAGCAGAGTTAGCAACACATGTACTCCCCTGTTTTTGATAGCCATTTTTACATTCTGCTTTGAAACAAACTTCGTTTGCTGAAAACAGTTCATTTTTGTTAATTTGAATATCCATTATTTCATTGTCTGCATACAGATTTATAACACAATTATCTATACCATCGCATTTTTCAAAAGGAGACTTTGCACATTTAGCAATCCTCTCTTCTTTCCATTGGCCACCATCAGCACATCTATAATAAACGTTCGTATTGGCATTTTTAAAAACCTTGTGGTCTTTGTAACATGTATTTTCAAAATTTGATGGTGCAAGTCCACCAGCAATCGCTCCGCTCGAATAACAGTATAACAAAGCACCGTTCGCCATTGTTAACTTATTAGCATCACTGGATGAACCATGATTTTTGCTATTTGCAGTACAGGCAATACTAGAATCCGCCAACTCTACACAGGCATCGTTTTCAGCTACATACCCATCTCTGCACGTAATCCTCAAACAAGCGTACGAATGGCCAGTTGAACTATTCTGCAATTGTGCTGCAGTACGTTGAACTGCAACTTGGCCATTGTACACTAGCTGATATATTGCATTGTCAACCAATGCATCTGATTTTTTTATTGATGTATTACTGCAAAAATTCGTACCATGTGACTGCCACTCGTCATCTGAAGTCCCACTAAGATCAACACACTCAAATTGTCCATTATAAGTCGCATTAAAAGGGCTACCATCCGTACCCATACAGCTTGACTTACCAATAACCTGAACCTTTGTTCCATATGTATATTCTTTAGTTGCACTCTGATCTGTACTATCACAACCAAAACGCCAATCTGTTGTTATTAAAGTCTCGCAAGTACCTTTTTTTGCATACACAGGGGACACAATACACACAGCCATAATAAAAAAGCATAATATTTTTTTCACTATTATCCCTCGCTTACTATCAGGATAATTCTATCACATTATCATTTACATTCAAAGTAATAAAAATCCCCAAACGGGAAATTTTTATTTATATTCTTTAATCAACTGTTGAATCTGGGCAGATAACACCAAATCAGACGCCTGTTGCTTTTCAATTTGTTTGATTGCATACAATACTGTTGCATGATCACGACCACCAACAAAATTACCAATTTCAGATAATGACAAACCTGTTACGTTCTTTAATACAACCATCATCATCTGACGCGCCAATACCAATGAACGACTGCGACCATTACCACATACTGCATCGTATGATACAGCCAACTTTTCACACATTTCACGAACCATCGCAGATGGTGTTTTTGTTTTCTGCAATGTGTCTGCCAATAAACGCTGTGCAACATCCATATCAACAGATGTCCCCATCAAATCTGCATATGTTTTGATTTTTGTCGCAATACCTGCAATTAAATGACCATCGTTTGCAACGCGTTGTGACAAGGCACTTGCGACTTCAGATGCAACACCTGCGCGCTGTAACATAATGTTTTTTACATGTGCGTTTGGTGCAACAACTTCGGCTGTCAAACCTGATGCCAATAACGACTGAACACGTCTGTCTAAACCTGTCAGATTATTTGGCGCTGTATTTGCAGTCAAAACAACATTCTTGCCAGCATTGCGCAAATCAACAATCAATTGCAAAAATTCTTCGGTTGATGCCTTTTTACCAGATAAACCCTGAACATCGTCCAAAATAAAGATGTCACAGTTGCGGCAGAAATCTTTGAAACCAAAAACATTGTATTCTTTTAAAGAACGTGAAAAATCAGATACAAATTGTGACGCAGTCATTTTTACAACACGACCCTGCGCCGCACCTGCAA
>JAZRAD010000064.1:0-3280 GCA_045634405.1 Candidatus Enterousia sp. | reverse complement strand
CTGTTGCGCTTGCTATTACCGCTTCGGCGGCGGCTTTGTCGCGTGCCGCTTTGTCCAATGCAGCCTGTTTGTCTTGCAGCGTCTTTGTCGCCTGTTCCAATTTTTTTGCTTTTTCTATTCTTTTGCTGTAAACATCACGTGTGAACATCAGCAAATGATGAAACATGTTAATGCGTGCATTACCCAGTTCATCCGCATCTGAATATGGTGTTGCCTTGAACTCAGGAATATCCATATCAATAATAATAGCACCTGCCTTGTCAAAAACCTTTAACTTGGACTTAGAACCAGTAAAGAAATGAACATCAATGGAATCAAATTTATAAACTTCACCAGTTTTACCATCAGAATCTTCAATCATAGTTTTTGATTGGTTGATTTTCTTTTTCAATTCGCGGAATAATTTTTCTTCTTGGCGGTATTGCTTATTAAACATCAAAATCATTTAAATTCCCCTTTGTTTTCGCATTAAATTATAGCATAAACAATTACTAAATGCAAAAATTTCGGATTATTTACTGTTCTGCGGTTTAGTTACTTCAACAATTACGCCATTGGCAGCAGCCAGCTTTTTTACATTTCCTTCTACATCTGGTCGTGCCGCTTTTGCAGCATCACGTGACGCACGCGCAATTCTGGCCTGTTCTGCCATACGCGCCTGTTTTTCACGTTTTGCGATTGTTGTTTTTTCAAGATGAACCTGACGAACCTTGCTTAACAACTTTATAAACATTTCAAAACGCGCTTTTTGTAAATCAACATCCACGCCCTTGACACCATCTGGGGCACAATTCATTTCTAATTTAGTATTACCTTGCTTGTCACGGATGGTCAATTTACATCCCGGAATTGTGCAACGAATATCAATATCATCCAATTTAAAAACTTCTGCCCCGCTATGCATTTCTTTGATTACAATTTTAGAATTTTGTATCTTTCTTGCATAGTCTGCAAACGTTTTAACATCTTTTAAATAATCCAAATTAAAATACAGCATTATATCCTCTTTAAATTTTTGCCAAAGGTGATTATAACACAAACAATTCAAAATGTCAACATTTTACAAAAAACATATAAAAATTATGATTTTTTTACTTGCGTTTGATTTTCATATATGTATAATTGGCTGGCAACGCCGGTTTAGCTCAGCTGGTAGAGCGGCTGATTTGTAATCAGTAGGTCGTTGGTTCAAGTCCGACAACCGGCACCAGTTTAGAAACGCACCATTTGGTGCGTTTTTTATTTGGATTTCCCTGCTCTTTTGATTTTTGTGTTTAGTGGCGAAGTCATGCGGGGCGAACTGTTTTTATTTTAACCAATGGCTGCAAATCCAACCCGTTTTCGCCCCAGACCCAAAAAACACCAAAAACTGTGATGCAAAGTGTGATGCATTATGGTATAATTTGTGAGAAATAAAAAAATGAGTTAAACATGAAAAAAGAAGCATTTGAGAACGCATCACAAAACATTCAAAAACAGATAACACAATCAATAAAGAAACAAATACCGACTTTGGATTATATTATGCAAGTCGACAAAATGTCACCCGAAGACCGGGTCTTTTATGATGCGTACAAGAAATATGGCAACCGCAATCATACCTGGCAAGACTTTAAGGCTATGTTTAATGGCGATATAGAACTAATGCAATCGACAGTAAAAAACTGGAAGACGTGGGACGAATTTAACACTATATATACAAAGTTTAACAGACAAAGCGACACCGTGTACAAACTGGTAACCAAATATGGCATAAATAAAATTAGTATCGACAATTATATGCAATACAAAGATAAATTTCCGGACTTGGTACAAGAATATGAAAAACTGCTTGCACTAAATAATGGAACATACACGAACTACTCAACATTTAACATAGAAGTTTCAAAAATAGAAAAACAATTTGAAAAGGAAATGGCTAAAATTGCACCAGATGATGAAGAAAGCAAAAATAATTTAATTGCTAAATACATCAAAACAATGTCTGAATGTATTGATTTACGAAATGGTGATTTTGTTGTTGGCGAACGCCTGGAGGCTTATAAAAATATTATTCTTTCAAATCCACAAATATTAAATATGGCAAAAAACTTTAAACAACTGACAGAAACAGAGATAATACAGTTTGCAAAACTTATTTTAGATGCCAGTGGACAAAAATTTGGTACTAGAGGTCCGGTAAAAAAAGACAAAAAAAACTCTTATATAATCAGCACACAAACAATCACATTAACAACTGACTTTACCGAATTTAAATATCCACTTGCAAATTTCTTGGCACATCTTGTACATGAAGACAATCATAGAATAGATTATCAAAATCCTAAAATGGGCATGATTGGCAACCAAGTAATGCTGTTGCAAGAAAAATATTATCTGCCCCCCGATCAGAAAGATTGGGATTTATATACATTATATAGGCAGCAACCAACAGAACAGGCATCATACTATCAGGACATTGGCGTAGGCATCGGGTTAGATTTATTTATAGAATCCCAAAACACACCAGACAGGTAACAAAAAACTGTGAGGCGATGTGTGATGCAGGCGGACCAAATCAACGGGTCGACACCATTGGAAATCTGGGACTTTGGACTCGCCTTGGCATCCCGACAAGGGCAACCCGTTTAAAAACGCACCATTTGGTGCGTTTTTTGTTTACATAATAACTATGATTTAACGACTAGATTTGCATAAAAACTGATTCAACTTATTAAATTTTGCAAATGTATATTCTTCTACAAATTGTGGATTACGGGAACACATGTTAAATACTTCAGTTGGATAACAACCTGTCGCACCACCCAACAATGGGGTCAGAGTTCTGAAATTTTTCTCTTGAAACATATCGTCGTCAAAATACATCTGCATCGCATTATAGAACAAGTACATTTGTTCCGGATTTTGCGCCATACGCATCATATAATCTATGACAGGAATACGTTCAATTCGCACTGAATATATTTTCGACATATCTATTTTTTGCGATCTTCGTGCCACCGCATTGTTTACACGCTTTGAAAATTCTGCTGGATCCATACAAGGCTCAACACCATATTGCTGGGCATAAATCATAACTGTTTTTGGATCATGCAAATCATCTAGAACGGGCGCTGTGTGATTAATTTTTTGTAATGTTTGTGTATAATTTGCGTATATTTTATTATCCGCAGGAATTTTATCCGACAACAGTACATAATATTGAAAAGTATTAAACAAATCAACATAACACCATAATTCATTATGCTGTGAAAACAGTATCATGTTATGGAACGGTTCT
>JAZRAD010000063.1:0-15238 GCA_045634405.1 Candidatus Enterousia sp. | reverse complement strand
TGATTCTGCTGCCAGTATTTTATTCGTTGCATCACATCCGAACTTTGATACAGAAAATATGCGTGATTATGTGCTGATGTCGGCTGTAATGTCTGGGGCGGCTGATGCCTTGGATGAACAGATTGATGTTACAAAACAGCAAATCAAAGAAATTGAAAAGCTGCGCGATGCACGTGCAACTGAAAAAGAAAATCTGGATAGAACCGCAAAAAGATATAATCGCGAAAAGACCGAATTGGATAAACTGCTGAAAACACGCAGTGCGCAAAATGAAAAACTTAAAAATCAACAAATTGCATTACAAAAAAAGTTGAAAGACTTGTCTGCTCGTGCAAAAAGTATTTCTGAATTGTCCGCTGGTGTCGGCAGTTCGGAAATGTCGTCTGATGCGCGTTTTTCAAAGCGCAAGCTGAATTTGCCTGTGCGTGGTCGTGTCGTTGTGCGATTTGCAGAAAAGACTGCCCTGGGGTTAAAGTCTGACGGTTGGCGTATTCGTACGCGTGGTGATGCGTTGGTTATGGCGCCGGCTGATGGTGTTGTTAAATTCGCAGACAGTTTCCGTGGATTCGGTCGTGTTATAATTATGTCGCATAAAAATGGATATAATACAGTTATGACAAATCTGGGTAATATTGATGTCGCGCTGGGTCAGGAAGTGTTGGCAGGTGAACCTGTGGGGCGTATGAATCCAAATAAACCAGAAATGTATCTGGAGGTGCGTCGTGGTAATAGTGCTGTTGACCCTGCCAGACTGTTTAACGAGAAATAAAAAAATCCCCAATTTGGGGATTTTTTTATTTTGATTCAATCACAACCATGGCCGCGCAATAATCGCCCTGGTCAGTAATCGATAAATGTATTGTTGCGTTGCCACCAGATACTTCTTTTAATGCAGCCTTGGCACCGCCTGCAATCAATAATTCTGGACGGCCGTTGTCATTGTGAACAACAGATACATCAGAAAACGCAATGTCGTCGCCAAAACCTGTGCCGATGGCTTTTAAAAATGCCTCACGCGCGGCCCAGAAATTCGCCAAGTGGCGTTCGGAATTTGCATTGTCGTTGTCTGCATATTCCAGTTCTTTCTTGGTAAAAATACGTTGCTTTTTAAATGCAGACCAATCTAAAAAACGGCCACATTCAACCAAATCTATTCCGATACCGATAATCACTTTTTCCCCCTGTGTGGTGTTTGTTGATATGGAATACTAGTAATATTTTTGCGATTCGTGCAAGTATAAAATTCTTATTCGCGCAAAGCCCACAGTTTGCGAGGCGTTTACTTGCCCCAGCGCGTGTCAATTATATATTCTGCGACCAATGGAACAGACAATTTTGTGACATTTTCCACCGCGTGTTTTATCTGCTGGGCAAATTGGTCTGCGTATGCAAAGTTGCATTCAAATACCATTTCATCGTGTACCTGCATAATCATACGGATTTTATCAGAATTTGGTGCGATTATATTCTGGTCTATTTCAATCATCGCGCGTCGCATCAGGTCTGCTTCAAATCCTTGGATAGGCGCATTGATTGCAGCGCGTGTGGCATATGCACGCATACGCGGATTGCGAATTTCTGGTAATTCTATTTTGCGTCCCCATGGGGTATAAACACATGCGTTTTCTAGTGCAAATTGTTTTGTGCTTTCTATATATTCTTTGATTTGGGGCAGGCCAGACATATATGAATCAATGATATCTTGTGCCTGTTGGCGGCTGACCCCCAGTTGTGCCGCCAGACCAAATGATGAAATCCCATATATAATAGAAAAGTTTACGGTCTTGGCTGCACGACGCATTTCTTTTGGTACGGGTTGGTCGGCTGGGATATTGAATATCTTGCGAGCTGTTTGGGCGTGAATATCCTGGCCATTATTAAAAGTTTCTTTGAATGTCGGAATGTTTGCAATATCAGCCAGCAATCGTAACTGAATCTGTGAATAATCAACAGATATTAAAACATTCCCAGGTGATGCAATAAAACAACGTCTGATTTCTTCGCCCAGTTCAGTTTTAATCGGAATGTTTTGCAGGTTTGGATCACGGCTGGACAGGCGACCAGTATTGGTGCTGGTCTGTAAATAAGTGGTATGAATGCGTCCGTCTGATTCAATTTGGTGCGGCAATGCGTCTGCGTATGTGCCAGCCAGCTTTGCAATAGAACGCCATGATAAAATCTTTTCAATGATTGGGTGTTCGTCAATCAAATCGTTTAATATGTCGGCATCTGTGGAACGCTTTTTATTCGCGGTTAAACCCAGTTCATCAAATAAAACGATACCAAGTTGCTTTGGACTGGCGATATTAAATTCATGACCAGCCAGTTCCCAAATTTCTGATTCTAATTTCTTTAATTGTTCATGAAATATGCCAGATAACTGATTCAATTTAGATTTATCTGCCATAACGCCGATGCGTTCCATTTTTAACAGTACTTTTAATAGCGGTAAATCACATGTTTCGTACAGTTCGTGCAGTTTTTCATTCTGATTCAATTCTGGGCGCATTAAATCGTACAGTGCATAGCAAATACACGCATCTTCAGCCGCATAACGAGATGCAATATCAATCGCCAGTGTGTCAAAGCACATTTCTGTATTTTTTGTCTTTGCTGGGAATAATGATGAAAACTTTATTGTTTCGTGTCCCAGATATTTCAGTGCCAGTTCGTCCAACCCATGACCATGTGTTGTGCCATGTAAAATATATGACAGTAACATTGTGTCATCAATCGGGGCGATTTTTTCAATATCCCAGCCTTCGTTCGCAAGTATGTGCAAATCGTATTTTAAATTATGTCCGATTTTGGTGATTTTTTTGTCTGTCAGTATTGGCCATAGTAATTTATACACTGTATCAACAGACATTTGATTTGGTGCCAATGTTTCATCATTAAATAAATCAGAAGTTCCTGTTTTATGTCTGATAGGTATATATATGCCGTTCGTTTTAGATGTCGCCAACGATATTCCAACCAGTTTATCGTGCGCGTGATTTAGGCCTGTTGTTTCCGTGTCAATGGCGATAAGGTCTGTGATGTTTGATAAAAAATTCGTCAGTTCATCAGCACTGTGTACAGTTTGGTGTTTAAAGTCTATTTGTTTGTTTTTTTGTTCTGTACTGGTATGTGTTGCCGAACTGATTTCGCATGCGTTGCCTGCAAAATAGAAATCGAAATCGCTTGAATCTGATTCTGTGTCAGGAAAACTTTTGCTGATTTTTTCAAACAGCGATTTGCTTTCCAGTTCGTTTTTTACAAATGACAATGCGCCAGATTTATTAAATCTGAATGGGCTGATTTTCATACCGGATAAATCAACATCATCTTTTAATGTGACCAGCTGTTTAGAAATGTATGCCATTTCACGGTTGTCGTTTAATAAATTGCGTATGCGTTCGTTTTGAACTTGATTCAGGTTTGCGTACAGATTATCTAATGTGCCGAATTGATTGATAAGTTCAGATGCTTTTTTTGGGCCAATTCCTGGAACGCCGGGGACATTGTCTGACGAATCGCCCATCAATGATTGTACATCGGTTACTTGGTTTGGTTGAACACCGAATTTTTCCAATACCTGGGGGGTGCGAATTTCCAGTTGCTTCATCGTGTCGTATAAAAATACGCAGTTTGATACCAGCTGCATTAAATCTTTGTCGCTGGTAATAATGCGGGTTGAATCAACTGAATTACAATTGTTGCGCGCAAGTGTAGCGATAACATCGTCTGCTTCTACATTCGGCACGCACAGTACAGGAATACCCATTTGAACCAATGCGTGGCGAATCGTTTCACCTTGGGCAATCAAGTCCGCAGGTGTTTCAGACCTGTTCATTTTATACTGGGGATATATATCTTGACGGAATGTGATACGTGACGCGTCAAAGATACATATGATTGTATCATCGGACTTGGCAGATGATAATATTGGCAGAATCATATTGATAAAACCATATACCGCACCTGTGGGTGTGCCGTCTGATTTTGTCAGGCGACTGTGAACACCATAATAAGCACGAAATAATAAAGAATTCCCATCAATCAGTGTCAGCATTTAGTTTTATCCGTCTTTTGTTTAAGTTAGGGGGCATAACGCCCCCTCCGTTGTGTCTAAGCGTATCCTGTTTATTTAGAATACATAGCGTAATTTTACACGGCCTTCGTATTGCAGGGTATCATAACTGTCGTTCATATATTCAAACAAGTCGGATGCATATATAACGCGGCCTTCCAAGTCAATGTTAAACGGAACAACAGGGATGTCCAGTGTTACACCCAGCATACCTTGGTATACCATTGTATCATCAATATCAATTGTTGTATGTGCAACAGGTGTAAATTCACTGCTGAAAGTTGTACCGATACCTGCGCCGATGTATGGTTTTACCACAGGTGTTGGTAATTTAAAGTAACCGTTTACAAAGCCCATATTTAATGTTGCGTCATCAGAATCCAGGTAATTGTATTCCAGTTCGATACGGAACATTGGGATATCCATACCCAAAACCGCACCATATGTCGTAGAAGAGAAAGATTCATTTTTATCTGCAAATAATGTATATCCACCAATTCCAAAGGTTCCGCCAGCATAAACGTCAAATAATAAATTTGCGTTTGCAGCACCAGCAGTCAACATAATTGCAGCAGTTGTTAAAAAACCGAGTGTTTTTGTTTTCATGTTTTCTCCTTTATATGTTATTATAATAAGAAAAGGGTATGAAATATGCAAGAAAATAAACCTATTTTAATTGTTGGATTGGGTAACCCAGGATCGGAATATGTCAAGACGCGTCATAATGTCGGATTTATGGCGGTGGACGCGTTGGCAGGTGATAGTGCGTCTTGGAAGTCAGAGAAAAACGCACTGACCACGCGTATGGATGTTGATGGACAACGTGTTATACTGGCAAAGCCCCAGACGTATATGAATAACAGCGGTGTGGCTGTGTTGGCATTGATGACTTTTTACAAGGTTCCATTGGAAAATCTGATTGTGATTCATGACGATATGGATATTGCAGTTGGAAGTTCGCGTGAAAAAGTTGGCGGTGGTAGTGCAGGGCATAACGGCATAAAATCCATTGATGCAAATGTTGGTCGTGATTACAGACGTATCAGAATTGGAATAAATCATCCACGTGACTTTGATTTGAAAATGGATGCGGCCGATTGGGTCTTGGGCCGATTTACCGATGAAGAATTAAAAAAAATAAACACTGTAATATCAGAAATACAGATATAAAAAATCCCGCATAATACAAGGGGGATGTAACACAAAAACATCGTCACCCCGACGCAGGTCGGGGGCCATTGTATTCCACAAAAACGTAAAGAAATACGAACTCAATAGATACCGGCCTTCGCCGGTATGACGGTAATAGTGATTGGGGGGGCAGGGGCCCGCCCTTGCAATGACAAAGGAATAATGACACCGCCTGGGGCGGTGGTTTTTATGGGGTGTCCTCGCCGAGTAATGGTAATGTTACATTCCAAATTGTACCACTGAATGGGACGCTAGGTTTAGATGAATCATCATAATCGCAAGATGTTTTGCCACTTGCTTTAAACCAGCCGTTGTATGTGACGCCATAGTCTTGTGCCGGAGGTGTCGTATGAGTGTATTCTGTGATATCTTCAAATATATATTTAGTACAATCTGTCAGTTTAGGGGTCTTGTTGCCACCTTCATAGAGAAGAGCGTTTGTGTCATAATAAAAATTCCTTGTGTTTTGATTATACGTTGATTTGTTTACTATTGATTTGCCGTAACCTGGGTCTGCAGACTTTCTTTCTGTTGGGGTGTAATGGAACCCTTGGGTAAGGCCTTTCCCTGTTGTTACGGCAATAAAGTATCCGTCTTGACACTGTATGTCTGTTTTTGTGTGTGCTAGCGTTCCGTTTAAACAGAAATAGTCGTGTGTATCTGTACTAAATGCAAGTTCTGCTGTGTTGGAGTTTGTTTTATTGCCGCAAATTTCCTCGTTGATAGCTTCGCTAATCCCGGATTTTGCCGCATAGTGGGTTGTTGCGGTTGTTGGTGAAACTTTTCCTTCTCGGCAGCATACCCCTGCTGTTATTTCGTTGGCTGAGTTTTTGCTATAGGCAATCATATTGCCTGTGTTGCAACATTGTCCAACTCCGTTTGTAGTAAATCTTACATGGTTTGTGTCTTGCGGGCAATATTCGCCAGATTCTGCAAAAAATGCTAAATCAAAGCATGCGTTGTTATATAATGCTGAATCTTTTGGGCATGTTGTATCACGGCAACTATCCGAAGCGTTGTCGGTTTTTGTGTTACGCGCAAACCAAGACAAAAGTGTTTCGTTGGCGTTGTTCGGGTCATCTTTATTCGAAGAGTTATAATTTAAAATGATTCTATTTTGGCTGGTTCCAGAACCAGTTAATATTGTGCTTGGAATATACTCGCAATTACCCCAGATTTGTTCTGTCAGGCGGTATACTTGTGCGCCTGTAATGTCTGTGTTCCCGGTAGAATAGTTGTTTCCTTCCCAGTCGTAAATGTTTAGCCATGTACTTCTGTCGTATAATTCGTCATATATATGTCCATAATTGGAATAGTCTTCGAGGGTAGTGCCATCACCGTCACTGTCAATACCTAAACGGCCTTTTAATGTCATAATTCTGTTGATTGCGTCGGCACCTGCGTCAGCGACACATTGTTTTACCTCGTTCCAGCAGGAACGGCGGTTTATAATAGACTTTCTGTTAATGGACGTGTCGATGTTTTCGCACAGACCAAAGTTTCCAGAAATTGCGCTGCATGCCTGAATGATACAGTTTTTTCCAACTTCGCGACAGGTGGCAAGTATTGTTTCGTATGTTTTTTCTGTGGCGATATCCGTCATACCGGTATCCCATTCTGATGGCGTGCCGGGGGTTGCCGGGTTTTCTTTGGTGTTTATCAGTGCAGCACAGGCGTTTTTAATATCATCGCACATCTGATTTACAGTATAATCTGCCTTGACACCAAAGATAGACAGTGCACGGGCATCAAAATCTGTAATTGATTCTGCAGAATCTGTCAGACATTGTGCCGTCAAGGTTGTGCAAGATTGACGCAGTTCGTTTATTTTTGCTTCTTGGGCTAGCTTTATCTGTGCCAATGCGTCTTCCATAAAAGATTCCCAAACATAATCAGATATGTTCTGGCAGTTTTCCATTGCAGGTTCCAGATATATCTTTTTTGTGTTCAGATATCTGACGAATTCTTCATTTTCAGGGATAGAACGCCATGTGTCATCACCTGTCGGACGTTTAATAAGATTGGTTATTTCATATAAATTTGTAGTCAAGACAGCTTCGCCTGTTGATGGGTCGATATACTTTCCAGTTGTGTCTAAACATTTTGACATTTTGGCACCACATACAGTTGTGTCTGTCAACATATTTATCATTTTGCGTTTGCATGTCAAAATATCATCAGAATTACGCTTTTGATATGTGTCCAGACGTGACATATCCAGTAATGCGCTGCTTTCAAAGACTTTGTTGCGTGCTTGTTCTGTTTGTGCTTCGTATGATTTTTGAACCAAGTTACAATCTTGGGTAATTGCCAAATGATAACTTTCTTCGGCACTTTTTTGCTCTGATTCGTTGCACACCTCCATCGCCATTTCGCGACATACCGGCAGGGCGGCACTATATAACGCGGTTCCTGACTTTGTCGTAGTAGATGCGCCCAGCATAGAATCAACACTGTCAAATGCGGCATCTGTATTCAGTGACAAAGATATAGCGTTCAAACCTTGGTTAAAGTTGCTGTCATTAAAGCTGGTGTTTAATTTTTTTGCAATTTCATCCAGTATTTTATTTGATTTTGTTTTGTCTTCGATGCTGGCCAATTCACCTTCGGTGGCGGTGTTCATGGCCAATGCGTCTTCTTTGTCCAAGTTTACAGTCAGTAAGCGTTCACTAAAATCCAGTAATTTGTCTTCTACTTGTTCCAGGCTTTTCTTGGTTTTGTCAAAGTCGTGAATTCTGGCCGAGCATGCACAGCGTTTAAGCGAAGAATCTTTGTTTGCACAAAATTCATCCATACATTCAAAGAATATGTCCTTGCAGGCGGAAAAATTACGTGATTTAAATTCGTCGGCTGTGATTGTTGGTGTTTCCGTAGCACTGCGAGAAATTTTAGCGTTTGTAGTGCGTTTCGCAGCGCTGGTTGCAGCGCGTGCAGATGTGCCAGATGATTTTATTGCTGGTTGTGTGGTGGCGCGATTCGTTACGCGTTTAGTACCGGCTGTGTCAGCGTTTCTGGTTTGAACGTTTGTTGCGGTACGTGCAGACAGGCTTTTTTGCTGGTTTTTTTTGTCGGCAGTATTTCTGCTGATAACATTTGTGTTGTTGTCTGTGCGTGCGGATACTTGTTTTGTTGCGCTGCGTTCACGGACAGTTGTTTTGTTTTTTTCTGCGTTCATTGTACGTGACGCAGTTCCTTGCTTTTTTTGTGCTGTTGTTATTTCTGATTTTTGACGATTTGAAGATACTGTTGTCGTTGTGCCACGGCGTGTTGCAGCACGTGATGTGTCAATTTCATCATCAGCAATCGCCGCCTGTAATACAAGCGGTATCAGCAGTACTGATAAAAATAAACGTATTCCCTTCATTCCTATATCTGGAATCTTAGCAAAATTTTAAAAAATCAGGCAAGTAGAAAATATGTAAAAATTATCGTGGCAAAGCCAATAATTAAAATTGGTGCGACCAGGGGGACTTGAACCCCCACGGGTTGCCCCACAGCATCCTTAGTGCTGCGCGTCTACCAATTCCGCCATGATCGCACGTGCTTTATATTTTTATCAAGTTGTGATTTGTTTTTCAACCTTTTTTATGATAAAATATGTTTGTTTATGGAAAGGATTATATTATGAAACTGTTGTCAAAATTGTTTTTGAACTGTTCTTTGTTCGCATTGTTGCCTGTTGTTGCAGACGCTGCAGGTACATATTACACAGGCGGATATCGTTCGCCACAAACTAGGTATGGTCAGAACTCTTATACGCAACGTAATACAAATTCGGGATATTCTTCTCAGGGAGTGTCTGCGTATGCACGCAATCAGTATGCGAATGCTGGGTATTCAAATGTTGGCCGTGCAAATCAGTATCAGCAAAATCAATCAAAACAACAAAAACAACAACCGGTAGAGAAACAGTCGAAAAGTGGATTTACATTGGGGGCGGGTTTTGCACGTCAGTCTTCTATGTGGCAATTTGAAATGAAGAATTCAGAATCAATTTTGCATTATGATAATATTGATTGGAATGTCTTGGATGTAAGGGCGGACTATGTTTTTGGAAATAAGACACAGGTTCAAGTTGGGGCAGGGGTCCAATATGGTATGCAATCTGGTGAATCAACAATGGTTGACGACGATATTACAAATGGTGGTTATTTGGTTGCAGAATATTATGATAAAAGTAATGTTCTTTTAGGCCAACAAAAGGGTAATGCGCTGTCAATAGGTACCAGTAAAGACGGATCTATGTTGGGGTTCAATGTCGGTGTTGGCTTGAAAGATTTTATGAAATGGGGAAATTTAAAAATAACACCGTCAGTTGGTTGGCGTTATCTGAAATATGATTTAGAAACACACAATAACCACGGTATGGCAATGGATATCTTTGATGGCCAAGGTGGTTGTTTTGTGGTGCCTGGTTCTGATGAAATTCAATGTGATCCTGCAATTTTTGTTGAAACAACTTCTGATGGTTTGTTGTTGTTGGTTCGCAGTGATACGAATAAAGATGGCAATGTTGATTTAAATGACTTGGTTGCATTGCCTGCTGGTTCTGTTTATGTGGATATGGCTGGAAATTATTATTTTGAACAGCCACAGATAAGCCATAAGTATGAGGTTGAATGGTCTGGACCTTATTTGGCATTGGATATGCAATATGATATAAATCAAAATAACAAGGTAAATGCATTCGTTGAATTAGGATTGCCGTCTTATACCGCAACGGGTGATCAGCCATATCGTTTTGACTGGATGCATCCAAAGTCTGTTGAAGATTCTGCAGGTGTCGGTGGTGCGTTCCATTTAGGGTTGGGTGCAAATTGGTCTACTGCAATATCTGATAATGTTGCGTTGACATTGGGCTTTACATATGATTACTATACTGTATCTGATGCAGATGCAAAAACATATTTGAACGGTCAGTATTATACGGATGTGTATAATATATTGCTGCAACAGTGGATTGATGCGGGATATACTGAAACGGATATGTTAAATCCAACAACTGGCGAACCGACAGCAATTGATATCAAGAATCTGGAACAAGAATGTCCTGGTTGGGTTTGCAATGCTGATGGTGAAATAGAATCTTTCTATAAGTCATTGGGTATCAGGGTTGGAATAAATGCAAAGTTCTAATAGGAAGTGTGTGTTGATACTGAAACGATTTGTTGTTTTTTGTGCGTTTGTTTTGAGTGCATCCGGTGTGTTGGCCATGGATATGCGTGGAACAATGCCTGTGAATATTACCAGTGATACTGCAAATGCTGCAAAAAATATCGCTTTTGACGAGGCTAGACGGCAAATTATATCTGATTCTGTGCGGCAATATGTTGATGTTGGGGCATTGCAGGAATTGATGAATAACACAAAATCAACTGATTTAGTTGGGTTGATTTCTTCAATCAGTATTGATGGAGAACAGACGTCTGATACAACGTATTCAGCGAATGTATCAATGGTCTTGGATGTTGAGGCTGTACGCAAATGGTTGAATGATAATGGTGTGCAAAATTGGATTCCTGATGCACAAAATCAAGATATGTTTACGGCAGTGATTAAAATGTCAGATGTGTTGCAGGGCTGGGGCGAAATAAATCAAATCGCGCGTGATAATAATATTGATTTAAAAACACAAAATATTGTTGGCGATACTGTGACTGTTTTGATGCCGGTGTCAATGCGTGGGATGTTTACAATTGCTGTGCGTGGGGCAGGGTGGAAGTATGCTGACAAAGACGGCAAGTTAAATATTTGGAAATAATTTTTTTATTAAAAGGGATGAAAATGAAGAAACTATCGTTTATTGCCTTGTTGGCGGTAATGCCGTTTGGAGCGTTTGCAGAAGGTGAAGGTTCTGCAAAACTGGATTTAAATGTGCGTCGTATCGGGTTGGAATGGTCAAAAACAACTGTCAGACATGCCGCAGAATATCAAGATTCGCCTGTGTCTGCATTAAAGGCAGATAGTCAAGATTTTATCAAAGGGATATTTGATACTGCATTACAGTACAGCAAAAACAGATTTCAATGGGATAATACATTGTTTATGGAATATGGCGAAACAACATTGAAACCATATAATGCGCAAGAAACAACCAGTGAAAATGCCGATGATATTATTTTATCTAGCGATTTGTCTTATGCGTGCTGGGAGTTTGCTGGATTTAAGTTGGGCCCAACAGTACGTGGTGCCTATGATACGGAATTTAAATCAACTGGTGATGCGCCACGTCAGAATATATTGCGTGCAAATGGTGGTATTTCGTTATTTGATAACGAGATTATAAAAAGTCTGTATTTATCGGGCGTGTATGAATACGATTTTACATACGCAGGCGAACAGACCAGTAAATTGGCGGCAGAATTGGGTTGGCGTTTAGAATACGCAATCCGCGAAGGTGTAAAGCTGTCAACAAATGGTTATTATCGCGAATACTTAAGTTTTTCTGAATATGTTCCAACAGATTTAGAGCGCGATTTAAGTGCAGTATTGCGTCTTGATACGAATTTATGGGGTGATTTAACGATGGGGCCGTATGTTCAGTATCGTCGTGCCCGCGCACGTGGGGTTGATGTGTATGGCAGTAACTTTGTTATGGGAATATCGTTTAATTACATTACATCGTTTGGTCTTATAAAATAAATAAGAAAATCCCGCAAAGGCGGGATTTTTTATTGTTTGTTTTTTTATGTTGTTTAGAATTCGAATCTTATACCCAGCATCAGATTTAAATAAATCAGATTTTCTGCACTGAAAAATTCACGATGTTTGGTGTCGTCTGCGTTGGTTAAGCCCCACTTAACACGTGGAATATACATCGCGCGCGCGCCGAAGTCCAAGAACATCTTTTCTGTAATGCCGTATGACATACCGGCTGATAATAATCCGGCAAAATTAGATGTGTGGCGTTCTGATTTATAGAATTCAATCATATCTATGCCATTGATATTGACGATATCGCCGTATTGACTAAGGTCTTGTTGAAACGCGATGTCGCCGTACGGGTCAGATAGGTTTAATACTGTTTTAGAGTCTGCATATCCGATACCAAAACCAACGTATGGTATGACTGTACGTGTGGGTTTATACATTCCGTCAACGAAATCATAAAAAGCCATTACGCTGACAACGTCTGTTGTGATTTCTGAATTTACAGATCCACTGCGTATGTCTAATGAAATAGGAGGTGTAAATGTTCCGTCTTTTAAAGTGACGGTGCCACTAAACATTGGGGATGCGTTATATTCGCTTTTTACGATATGATCCCAGCCAGCTTCAAT
Organism: Candidatus Enterousia sp.; assembly: GCA_045634405.1. Taxonomy (GTDB): domain Bacteria; phylum Pseudomonadota; class Alphaproteobacteria; order Rs-D84; family Rs-D84; genus Enterousia. Next base: position 2,695 of record JAZRAD010000063.1, on the reverse strand, counting down.
ACGCCATTGTGTTGCGTTTGGTACTGTCCAGCCAATGCTGGCACCGGCCGCGAACGAGAAATTTGAAAAATCTTTGTCGGCTGGTATGTCTGATAATTCATAGTATCCTGCGTATGGAAACGAACTGCCATTGCCGTCGTCTGGTATAAGTGTGTTTGTAATATCGTCATAGAAAAAACCGCTGGAAATTGCGCCTGCATCATTTTTTATAGATGCCATACCAATTGATGCGCCACCACGTGCAGAAATTACAAAACGTGTTCCATCATCTGTGTACCAACCATCGCTAACATATATTCCATCATATTGCCAACCCGCGATTGCAGGCACAGACAACGCGCATATCATTGCAGATATAACAAGTGTGTTTCTTTTTCTCATAGCATATATTATACCATAAATTGTTGTGCGATAAAAATAAAAAATCCGCCATCGGCGGATTTAGGAATCTATTTTTTCGCTTTCTTTTTAGCGGTTGTTGTTTTTTTTACAGGTTGTGCCTTTTTATTTGGTAACGCTTTGTATTCGCGGTACAGTGCCTGAACGCAAGTGTAAACCAATAATGCAGATATTGCAGTAATCAAGCCAGCAATCAAACCGTCTGAAAATACAGCAAATAACAATAACGCAACAGCCAATACAACAGTATAGCCCAAATTTTTGGATAATACGTTTAATAATTTTTCAAACATTTTCCCTTCCTTTGTTTTGTGTGGATGTTTGTATTATATAAGAAAAATATTTTTTATACCACGAAAAAAATACCGTATTCAAACGGTATCTTTTCAAGGGAGAAAATATGAATTCTTATAATACGACGTATCCACCAACGCGTGCAGTCTTTGGAATTGGACCAAACGAAGAACGTGGACTGACGTATATGTTTCCGGTGACGGTAAAATCGCCACAGAACTGTAATAAACCAATGTCGCGCAGGAACATATTGCCGTTTATTTTTGCACCACAAGGCAGGGTATATTTATGCATGTTTTGTAAATACACATTGCCATTTACCTGTGTGTTGTGTTGTAATACTGCGCCGGCGCCACGACTGTCAATAATAACGTCGCCAAGTATTTTTTTGTTCTGAATCGCAGTTTGTTTTTTTGCGATTTTAACTTCTGATTTTTTTACTGGAACAACATTTACTGGTTCTGACAGTTTTTTATTCAAGACAGGTAATGCAGGTTGGCGCGCAACAACATTACGATGTTCTGATACTGGTTTTGTTACAGGTGCTGGTTGCGTAACAATAACAACAGGTTGCTTGTTGCATTTTGTAAAATCAATAATCAACATAGAAAACAGTACGATGATTGATACCAACAAGGCTGAATTTAATAGGCCGACAAAGTTTATGCCACAAATCCAATTCCATAACTTACGGCAAAGTTTTGCAATTTTACGGCATGGCCAACATATTATATTCCAAATGCGTGTCCATATTGTTGTGTGATTTTGTTTCTTTGCGGACGCGTTACGAGTGTTGCGAACCTTGCGTGCAGCGGCCTTGACTTGTTTTTTTGTGGACATAATAAAATCCTTTTTGTTTGTTTCTTTTACAATAAATATATACCAAAAAATAGATTTGTCAAGACGTTTTGTCAATTTTTTATTTTGAAATTTATTTGCGTTGTTTTATTCTGTCTGTTATGAGATTGTGTTTAATGTTTTTTTTGTTGGCTTTGTCTGGTTGTGTGTTTGCATGGCGTGTGCCAGATGATTTTGTTTTGCGTGATATTACGGCATCAGACTTTATAATTAGAACCTATCAAAAAGATACTTCTGATGCTGCGCCTGTACATATTTACATAGAAGGTGATGGTTTTGCGTTTAATGCGTATGGTATGCCGACCAGTAATCCGACACCACGCAGTTCTTTTTTTCGTGATTTAGCTGTATCTGACCAAGCCCCAAATGTTGTGTATGTTGCGCGTCCATGTCAGTATATAATGTCGCCAAAATGTGATGTGTCTGATTGGACGGATGGGCGTTTTTCAAAGCGTATTATTGATAATATGTCGGCTGTTGTGCGTGATGTGTCGGCAGGGCGACCAATTGTTTTGATTGGTTATTCGGGTGGTGCGATGATTGGTGGCTTATTGATTCAAAATAACCCTGATTTAAATGTAAAGAAATGGATTACGATTGCAGGTGTACTAAATCATTCTGATTGGACGGGGTATTTTGGCGACAGTCCGCTGACAAAATCGCAAGATTTATCTGTTTTGCCGGATGTTCCACAATCGCACTTTGTTGCATCCAGTGATACTGTTGTGCCGTCGGAGTTGTCACAGCGTTGGACAAGTGATGTTGGCGGCGTGATAATTGTGCCGAATAGCACGCATACAAAATTTTCGGAATTTAATTTGTTTTAATTTTTTATTTCTTGGTTGCCTGGTATAGAGCATATATCCAACCAATAATAGACCAACCAAAAACCCAACTGCCCAGTCTTACTGCTTGCATGGCTGGTTTGCCTTTGCCATTTTGTCGTGCAACCCACGCGGGTGCCAGTATTATCCCAATCAACAGCAATACGCATAATGCGTATTTAATAAGCGGTAAAAATTCTCTAATATCAATCATTGGTTTTATGAAAAAGGGGCGTTTGAACGCCCCCTCTAATTCATTCTTGGCTGGATTATATACCATACTTTGCGGCTTTGTCCAGTTCTTCTTCAATACGAATCAG
>JAZRAD010000062.1:0-20710 GCA_045634405.1 Candidatus Enterousia sp. | reverse complement strand
CGGCCCATTACTGGACAGAATTGATTTGCATGTTGATGTTGATGCGGTCAATCCTTGGGAAATGACAACAGACAACACCCCACGCGAAAGCAGTAGCGATATCAGAAAACGCGTTGTATCTGCGCGCAATATACAAATCGCGCGTCAGGGCAAGGTTAACGCACACTTGGACGGTGTTGAACTGGAACAGCACGCAAAATTGAACGACGAACTGACTGCGTTTTTAAATTCAGCAGCAGAAAAGATGGGAATGTCTGCCCGTGGATACAATCGTATCAAACGATTGGCGCGAACAATTGCAGACCTGCGTGGCAGTAACGACATAGAAATGTCCGATTTAGCCGAGGCATTATCATACCGCCCAATAAATCGTGGCAAATATGGTGTAAAGATTTAAAAATCCCCCAAACGGGGGATTTTTTATTCCATAACTTCCATCTTTATAATTTTATCAGGGTTTTCAACATGACCGTTTTCAAATTCATCGCCACGTTTAATTTTATCAACAAATTCCATGCCTGATACAACGCGCCCCCAAACAGTATATTGACCATCCAAGAAACCACAATCGTCAAAGCAAATAAAGAACTGAGAATCCCCAGAATTTACATCAAATGCACGTGCCATACCAACCGTACCACGTGAAAAGTGTTCAGCCGAAAATTCTGCAGGAATTTTAACACCGCTGCCACCTGTACCGTTACCCAACGGACACCCCGTCTGTGCCATAAAACCATCAATCACACGATGGAATGTCAGACCATCATAGAACCCAGATTTTACCAGTTCAATAATTCGCGCAACATGTTTTGGTGCAACATTTGGTAATGTTTCAATTACAACATTACCGTTCGTTAGTGTTATTTGTATTTTGGACATTTGTTCTTCCTTGGGTTGATTGTTTAATTTTATATTTTAATCTGGCTGTTCCCCATCTTAACATATCCTGTAGTTTTACACCTTTTAGCCCCGTTACACGACTTAAATCACACTTATCCAAATGAACATATTTCGCCCCTGAAAAATCTAGATCAATGGCTGGCAATTTGGCATACGCTAAATTTAAAAACTCTGCTTTTTTAGGCAATTTTAAACCCGTTACACGACTTAAATCTGAGTATTGAAGGTAAACCCCTCTAAAATGACTCAAATCTAAATCAATTGCTGGGAAAACTGTATGTTCCAAATTTAATTTTTCAATTTTTGGTAATTTTAAATCTGTGACACGACTTAAATCCGCATGTTCCAAATAGGTATCTTTGCCATTACGCAAATCTAAATCAATTGCCGGTAATTTTGCCTGTATAAGGCTTAGCCTTTCATATGACTTGGGCAATTTCAAATTTGATATACCGCGCATATCCACATCACGCAAATTAAGTTTTTCAATATGACTAAGATCTAAGTCAACATTCGGCAATAATGCACCAGACAAGTCAACATCTGTTGTGTTTGGTGAAAAAGTAATGTTTGTAACACGACTTAAATCCGCACTATTCAAACTAACTTTCTTGGCAGGAAAATTCAATTCACATTTTGGAAGTTTTACATATCTCAAAAACATTTCTTTTACGTTTGGTGAAAAAGTAATGTTTGTAACACGACTTAAATCCGCACCATTCAAACTAACTTTCTCGGCAGGAAAATTCAATTCGCATTTTGGAAACACAACCTCATCATACCACAGTGTACCGGCAGACAATTTGAAATTATCAGCGTGACGAATATCAGCCTTTTCCATAAAGACTTCTTTAACACCGCTAAGGTCTAGTTCACATTTTGGTAATTTTGCACCTCGTATATCTATATACTTTGCATTCTTGGGCAATACCAGATTATCAACCGCACTTAAATCTGCATTGCATAATGATAACTGTGAAACCTGACTAAAATCCATTTCACCACGTAAATTTGAACAGTTGTCAAGCAATATAACATCCTGTTTTCCTGGCAGATTTATATTTACAATTTCGCCATTTTCAACTGTCATCAACTGTGTTCCATCTGCCAAGATATCACGACCGCCCAATGGATTTTTTTGCACCGTTATCTTTTTACCTTGGATTGCATTATTCAGTGCCATAACAAAACGATAACGCGTCATTTCGGTGTCGTTCAAACCTGTCAAATCAATAAAGCGTTTTTGTTTGTCGTCAAATAAAATACCATTTCCAATCATTATTTCTGAATTTTTATCAATTTCATAAACATGACCGTCTTTGGCATAAAAATCTTCACCAAAGTACACATTTAAAATTTCTGAATTATATCTGCAAATTTGGCCATTCATTAAAACATAATGACTTGGCAATGACACGCGTTGTGCAGAAAAATCCACATGAAAATGATGTTTTATCGCATCAGACAATCCCAAAATAATATTATCTGGATTTGAATTCAATGTATTATCACAATTTTGTACGGTATGATTATATCTATTCTTTATACTGATAAAACCGCCCTCTTTAAAAACCTGAATTGAAATAACAGATGTACCATATTCATCATCACGCTGTGGGGGCTTACCACGTTTAATTTTATCAACATCTTTGCGTACTGCATTTATGATATAGTACTTTTTAAACCTGTCATCATCCCGAAAAGTACATAATTCTTCACCGCGTGCATAATATTTTCTGATTGCGTTTTGTTTTTCCAGCGTATCTGCGATATATGCGTCATACCCCGCCCTGTCCAACAGTGTAATTGGATCCATATGCACAGACATTTCCTGAATCTTTATCTGTTTCAGTGACACCAGATAATTCATTATTGGTTCTGCGTCATGACCTGCATATTTTACAATTTTATCGATATCGGGAACATCAAAAATACCGTTATCATAGTTACGTATTGCCTTGGCAAAGCGTTCACCATTTTGTTTTTTTATAATATCATACATACTTTTCGCCATAACACGCCCTTTGTATTCCGTGATATTATAACATAAAAATCCCCCAAACGGGGGATTTTTTATTTTGCAAATACGCGATTATATACTTTTTCGTTTATCTTTATCGGATATTCACGCATCAAAAACGAATTATAATCATCTTGCAATCCTGTTGCCGACATATTTTCCAGTTCTTTGCGCATATTATCCATTTTCTTTTTGTCTGCCTTGGGTGCCGTCGCCGACTTTACAGACAAGACATAGAACGCATCAGAACCAGATACGATTGCATTTTGACCGATTTTATTACGGAATGCATCCACCAAGACATCTGTTGGTGCACCATCTGCACGTGATACTGTCGCAGATTTTTTACCAGCCAATTTTCCATCTTTGTTCAAATCAACCAGCAATTCATTTGCACGAACATAAGCCTGCTTTTTCTGTTCTGACTTTGTCCAATCGTTTACCAAAGATTTTTTAACAGATTCAAAACTAGCGGTATGCGCAGGATTTATTTCATCAACACGCACAAACAAGAAACCGTCTTTTGTTTCAATCATTTCACTTTCCAGACCTGCATCCATATCAAATACTTTTGCAATCATCGCGTCTGTCAGCAACTTATCATTTGGACGATTGTCACGACCGAACGCCTTTAATGCAACATATTTTGCACCGTGTTTTTTCGCCGCATCTTGCATTGTTTCGCCTGCGATAATATCATCTTCAACCTTTACAGCCTTGGCATAGCCTTCGTCATATTTATCAGGTTGCGCCATATCTGTTTCAATAAATACATATGATACAGTTCTTGTTTCTGGCACAGTCTGTGGATTCTGCTTATAGAAAGCAGACAACTGTTCATCTGTTGGCGCACCAACCTTGAAATCAGAATATTTGACAGTCGTATATTCAATATCGCGCTGACCATAGCGTGCATTGTATGCCGCCTGAACTGCGAATTCAGGAACTGCAACTGGTGCAGACATAGAACCCAAAACCATAGAACGCAAAACCTGACCACGCAGAACATTTGCAAATTCCGCCTCAGAATAACCGGAGTTATTCAAAGTTCTGTCAAAAGCCAATGGTGAAAACTGACCATTTTCTTGGAATTCTGGGAATGTACGAATTTCCTGGGCGATTCGTTTATCACTGACCGCAAAGCCCAAATCGTCTGCACGATTTTGTGCCATCTGCTGAGTTGCGATTTTTGTTAAAACACCCTGTGCAAACTTGTCCTGTGATGCAGCGTCTGTATATATTGCACGCTGTTCTTCACGTGACATTTGTGCTAATTCGCGTGATTTTTCAGAATTAAATTGTTGGGCAGAAATTTCTGCATCGCCAACAGTTACCAGCGTTGTATCATTGGTAACATTTCCAAAAATCCATTCTGCGACCCCCCATCCAACGAACGAGAAAGCCAATATAGTAATCAAAACCTTTGCAATCGGTTTTTCTGATGCATTTCTTAAATATTCTAGCATTTGTTCCCCTTTTGCGTTACCATAGCAAAACAAATATAATAAAAGCAACGAAAAAAAGGGGATTTTTCAATGAAAATTATTGCTGGGAACTGGAAAATGAACGGCACACGCGAAAACTTGGTCAAAATGATTCAAGATTTATCTGCCATTGACACAGAAAATGCCATTATTCTGTGCGTTCCATATACAATGCTGTGCACCGATTCGGGCAAAATAGCATTGGCATCCCAAGACATCAGCACACACGACCACGGTGCATATACTGGCGAAATCTCTGCCCAGATGGTTGCTGCAACAGGTGCAAAATATACACTGATTGGACACAGCGAATGCCGTCAATATCACGGCGACACAAACGCAACTGTACGTTGCAAGGCAGAACAAGCCTTATCAAACGGCCTGACACCTATTATCTGTGTTGGCGAAACAATGGCAGAAAAACAAGCTGGTAAAACAATGGAAATTATTGAATCTGGTGTTCGTGAATCTGTACCAGCAGTTGTAAATTCAAATATCATTATCGCATACGAACCACGCTGGGCAATTGGTGCGGGCATAACCCCGACCAATGATGAAATAGAATCTGCACACGAACTGATTGCAAAAACATTGGACGATATGGGCCTGGGTGGCACACCTGTATTATATGGCGCATCTGTCAAGGGTTCAAACGCATTAGAAATAATGTCTATTCCACACGTTGATGGCGTATTGGTTGGCGGTGCATCCTTGAAAAGCGATGATTTCATACCTATAATAACCAGTGTAAAATAGTTTTATAGTATCAAAAAACATGGGAAATATTATGACAGACGAAAAACAAGTAGATATAGAATCAGTATCAATTGACGACACAGAAAACGTGGCAGAACAAACAACAAATACAGAAATCGAACAGCTACAAAAACAACTGGCAGAAATGAACGACAAGTATTTGCGTTTGGCCGCAGAGTTGGAAAACACACGCCGTCGCAGTGAACTGGACGCACAATCACGTGCCAGAAATCGCGCAATCAGCGTTGCAGAAAAAATATTGCCTGTAATGGACGCTGTTGATGCTGCGTTAAAACACACACCAGACGACGCAGGAATAAAATCAATGGCAATGGCGTTGGAATCTGCATTTAATCAAATTGGCATTACCAGAATTGAATCTGTGGGCAAACCATTAAATCCAATGCACCACAACGCAATTCAGGTTATCGCAGTACCAGACACAACATCAAATACAGTTGTTGATGAAATGCAGGCTGGATATATGTTTGGCGATACAGTTTTACGAACTGCAATGGTTGTTGTTGCAAAATAAAAACGCCCGTTGGGCGTTTTTTTTATTCGTCCATTGCCAAGATAAATATACCGCGCTTGTTTGCTTGACTGATTACGGCAGGTTTATTTACAACAAAACAAGTCTTGGTATTTACAACAATTCCGCGCAAATTTGCATCCGCCACAGCGTTTACAGTATCAACACCGATTGCAGGAATATCAATACGCAAATCCTGACCAGGTTTTGTCATTTTTGCAAATACACCCGATTGTTTTTTCTTGTGCTGACGCATGGCGACAACACGTTCTAACATTTTTGCAGTACCTTCGGCTGCTTCAACCGCAATAACTTGCTTATCAACAACCACAGACGCACCAATATCTGCTGCGCCAATAGTATGAGAAACCTCAATCGCGCGTTCGATATTTTTTTTATCTGACGCACTTGGCTTTACACGAGTTTGCACCCCAGCCTTTTCAAACGCCAATTCTGGTGCCAAGTCTTGTGCCGCCACCACTTCGAATCCATTTTTTTCAACCACTTTATTTACCGCCACAGCCATTGAATCATACCCCCGTTGATGTTTAAGAATTGTAAATAACGCACGCAAAGTCCAAAAATCAGGACGCAAATCTGACAAATCCGGATGTCCCAGCGACCCAACAAAAGTAATTTTTTTAATACCCAAACGCTTTGCAAAGCGAACTGCGCGACCACCACCACCCAGACGAATAACCAGGTCTGGATTTAGACGCGGATCATAAAAGTTCTTTAATCCAATCACAAATACATCCCAGCCTGCCCGCTTTAACGCATCACGTGTAAAGAACGGCAGGTCCAGCGCACCTGCAATTATAGCTATTTTTTTATCAGATTTTTTCATATTCATATAACTATGGTACGAATAAATCCGACTGGAATCAAGTCGCAATTTATGATAAAATCATACATAGATATATAAAAAACTAAGTGAACAAAATGAAAAACATAACATATTTTACAACAGCACTGTGTTTATTGTGTGCGACAAATGCATTTGCTGCATACAGCGAAAAACAATTTAAAAAAGAAGTATTAACTGGGCTTGATGTATTGGTTGCACCCATTACACCTGCATCTGCCGAAGGAGAACTTGGCTTAGAAGTTTATGAAACAGAAAATGCTGTAACAGGTGAAGATACAAAAATGTACATTCCAACATCTATGTATGTACGCATGGGCGGTGGTATGACTTTGGACTTTGCAACCAGCAAGGCGGACTATTTCGGCACAAAACATTTGGCGAAACAAAGTTATACTGCACAGATTGGATTGGGTTGGAATTTATCATCATATGTACGTACCGAACTAGACTTTCAAACAACAACTTTGAATTTCCACAAACTGGATGATTTGCGTGCAAACTATAACATGTTTGGTGGAATGCTGTATTTTGATTTTGCACGCAGATATGTTTTATCAGGCGACATAACATATAATAGAAAAATTGTACCGTTTATGGGTCTTGGGGCATCAATTGGCGCATACGAATTCCAAGGTAACAATGGTGCAGACGGTATGGTTATTGCTGCTCCACGTGCGGTACTGGGTATGAACATCATGTTGGGCGACTTAATCGGCGTTGATATTGCGTATCAGTATCAAATGCTGATTGGCAATGGTTTTGGCTGGGGCAGCCACGACGGTGGTGTTGATAGTATCAGCAACATAATGGCAACAGTACGTGCAAATTTCTAAGTAAAGGTAGTAAGAAATGAATATAAAAACATTATTATTCGGCGCAATTGTATCAGCTATACCAGCCTTGGCGAACGCAGAATTGATATACAGGATTGAACACGAAAAAATGCCTTATACCGAATCGTTTAACCAGACCTTGGCACAACAACGTCGCTTTTACATTGGCGGTTATTATAACTTTAATATGTGGAACGACTTCACGAACAGCAATAACACAGTTTTAAAGGGCGACGACACATCTTCATTTGACGTTGTGGCGGGTATCCGTCTGTATGATATTTTTAGACTAGAAGCCAACTATATCAAAACAGACGCAAAATATGATGCTTTTTCAATTGATGGCAACACATTTATGTTAAATGCAATCTTTGACGCCAGAATTGACAGTCCATATCGCATATTTAAATCCCAAATGTTAGTACCATACGTTGGATTTGGCGCAGGTGCATCATGGATCAAGGCAGATAATAACATTAACCTGAAATCCAAGATTTCACCTGTATTATCTGGAATTGCTGGTATCAGCGTTGAATTCAACAGCATATTCGCACTGGATTTCGGATATAAATATATGTATTTAATGGATGGCGACACAGATACAATCACAGACTTTGCACCAAACGCGCATCAGTTCCGTGCCGGCGCCCGCATACATTTTTAACAAGAATACAATATGAAAACATGTCCTTTTTTTGGCAAATGTGGCGGATGTAAATACGATTTTATATCATCTGAATATCACGCAAATAAATTATCAGAATTACGTGGCATTACACCAACCGATTCGCCAATTTGGATTAAACACGGGCTTCGTCGTCGTGCAGACTTTTGTTTCAGCCCAAACCGATTCGGTTTTTTTGAATCAAAGACCAAGAATATTATCGCAATCGATTCGTGTCCGAACCTGGTGCCGGAAATAAACGCAATATTGCCACAAATGCAGAAATTACCATGGTGCGGTTCTGGCGCATGCCTGATAACACTGTGCGACAATGGCATTGATATCGCAATAACATCATCTGTGCCATACGTCACCCCAGAATTTAGGAATGCGGCAATAAAGCTGCCTGCGATTCGCATTACATGGAACGATAAAGTAATCCATGAAACCGCAAAGCCCACAGTTACATTTAATGACAAAACAGTTGAATACCCATCAAACGCATTTTTACAACCAAGTATTGATGGTGCAAACGCCCTGCGTGAACTGGTTATAAAACACGCAAGTGGATTTAACAAAGTCGCAGATTTATTCTGTGGATTGGGTAACTTTACATTTGCGCTGAACGCAGACGGATTTGACATTGTCGGCACAGGTGTAAAACGCGACCTGTTTACCCACCCATTGACGATTGGAATGTTGCAGGCATATGATTGTGTTGTAATGGATCCACCACGTGCAGGCGCATTGGCACAATGTGAAGTACTGAAATCCGGCGATATAAAACGCATAATATATATATCGTGCAACCCAAACACATTCAAACGGGACGCATCAGTCTTGGAATCAGGCAAATACAAAATCACAACACTGATACCTGTTGACCAATTCACAGGCAGCACGCACTGGGAAATATTTGCAGTATTTGATATAAAAGAATAACTTTTATTATTGAAAAAGCGATAAATCTGTATAACAATAAACACATAATTCAACAGGGAAAAACAATGCCAAACATACATCGCTTTTTACTAAAAACACTGTGTGTTTTTGGTGTTACATTTACCCTTACCCTGCCCCATAACAACGCATTATCCGCACAATATTGTTGCAACTGTACAGGTAATGACTTAAATAATGGTTGTTATAATCCATCTGGCGACCCAATGTGCGATCCAGATCTAGTTCCGAACAACTGTTATGCCAATGACCAAGAGTGGTGTACAAAAAAAGGAGGAACTGCTTATTGCAGTGGCACCGAAGTGCTTGGTACTTGCCCAAATGGATGGCTATGTAACACGAGTGGCGGCACAAATCCACCAGTTACAGATGAACCGCCAAAAAACTGCAAAGATTGTATCAACCAATATATAGAATTCCAAGCAGGACTAGACCGTTGTTTTCTTTATGATACAGAGGAATATCCCCTTGGGGAAAATTATGACAACTTTAAATGGACCTACCTAGCTAATAATCCAGACGACTACTGTTATAAAAATGGCGATATAGACAAACTTTACGATGTAACTTGTAATACGGATGATAAATATTATTCAGAAAGTTCTGTGTACTGCGATATACAATCAGATGCCGGGACACACACGAATACTGTAACAGCTTGTCATGGTTGTTCAAGCGAACCATGTTATGATTGCAATGATTACTCAAGTACAGAATTTTGGATTAGTGGTCATTGCTTCGACAGCACAGACACAGAAGACCCACGCAAAGCTATTGTTTGCATAACCCCTGAGATGTGCGGTTATGACGACCCAACTGAAGAAATGTACAAAAAAATAACAGATGCCCCTGGCGCCTATACACGTGTCAAACAATATTCTTTCAGCACAAGCAATAATGGCAGTTGTAGTTTTACATGGGTAGATTTGGATTGTGAACTTGGTTATTTTTTTGACTCAGACACAAACACATGTCACCCCTGTCCAACTGGATATGTCGGTGAGGAAGATCCAAAACAATATAATATATCTAAATACGCTTGGTGGAAACCAATTTGTGTAAAGTGCCCAACCGGTCAAAGCACATTCAAAACGAAAACTGTAAGCAGAATAACAATTATAGACGAATTTCTTAACGCCCAGAAAGCCCTTGATAATGCATGTAACAACTGCCCAAAAGGATATATTTGGGAATCCAGCACAGACAATACTCTTCCTGGCAGTTATCAAGAACCATCTTTTTGCACCCTATGTAACGCTGGCACATACAACGACACAGAAGGTGCCACAGATTGTAAAAACTGTTCCGATATTGTAAAAAAAGGAGACTCACCATTCACATCAGACACGCCCGACCCAAGTAAAGGCTTAATAAACGATTCTATACAAATGTGCTATATCGACCCAAATGTAATGCTTTCTGATTCTCTGGGTACAATTAAACTAAGTGAAGAAATCGGAAGCGGAACAAAATTATATCATCAATAAAAATCCCCCGCATGGGGATTTTTTTATGCGCACATATTGTCATCCCTGCATTCCTCTCTTGTCATCCCCGCCTACGCAGGAATGACAAGAGTTTTTAAGTTTTATTCCTTGTACACTCTACCTGTGCCGGTATGACGGTGACAAGTTCCCCACTATGGAGGGGTGTTGTTTTTATTCATTTTTGTCATCCTGGGGCTGAATCTCGCCTTGGGCGGATAACCACAGGATGACACAGTTTTTTATTCCGACACTAACCACTTACACTTTTCACTAACACTAATGTAAAAAAATCCCCCAAACGGGGGATTTTAATTCGCATACACAATCTATTAACGTGAATAAAATTCAACAACCAATTCTGGGAACATTTGTACAGGATATGGTACGTCTTCAAATGCAGGTACACGAACAAATGTCGCTGTAAAGTTTGCACTGTCAACAGATACATAGTCTGCAAAGTTGCGTTCCGCAGATTCCAATGCCAATACAACCAATGGCATCTGTTTTGCTTTTTCACTGACTGTGATAACATCGCCTGGTTTTACCTGATAAGAAGCGATTTTAACACGTTTGCCATTTACATTGATGTGACCATGGCTAATCAACTGACGTGAAGAGAATACAGTTGGTGCCAATTTTGCACGATATACAACTGCATCCAAACGACGTTCCAACAAACCGATTAAGTTTTCTGGTGTGTCGCCCTTCATATTAACAGCTTCCAGATAATATTTGCGGAATTTCTTTTCGCCAACATTACCATAATAACCCTTTAATGTTTGTTTTGCACGCATCTGTTTTGCGTAATCAGATGAGTTACCACCGCGTGCTGTTGGGCCATGCTGACCAGGTTTATATTTACGTTTGTTAAATGGAGACTTTGCCTGACCCCACAAGTTTACGCCCAAAGAACGAGCGATTTTCAATTTACGTGTGCTACGTTTTGCACCAGCTCTTGCCATTTTTATTTTCCTTATGTTTTTGGTTTTTCGGTGCCAGATATTTTACAGAATCCTTATCGCTGATGGGACCAAAATTCACCACCAACTAATCAGTTCTGATTACCCAGCGTGGCTTAGTTTATAGTGTTTTTTATAAAAAATCAAGTAATTTTATAAAAATACATACAAAAAATCCCAAGAAAAGGACGCTTTCTTGGGATTCGATGTCTTTTATTTCTTAGTTTTCGTTACCACCCAGGTTTAAACCATGACGCTGTAACATAGCAACAACATTAAACACCTCTTCAGGGTTACGATTAAAACGCCCCTGCTTTTGTTGCAGAGTTAATGTAGCTGTTTCAAATTTTTTTACCATATCTGTCATTTCAAACGCCTTTTTAAACATCTCTCTGACAAGGTCAATATACACGAATAAAAACTTTTTGTCAAGTATTTATTACAAATATATTTTCCTTGTTTTTATTGAACGGATACCTCTTCGATAGAAACCGCCATTGGGGCTGGTTTTGCATCTTCGGTATAGTGAACTTCTTTGACAACACGAACGCGACGATTTTCCGCGTTTGGTGTATTATCTGGTGTTGGCACAGCCAATCCCTGTTCGCCTGCAGATACCGCAACAATCTGGCTGGCTGGGATTCCATATTCAATCAGCATTTTCTGTACCGCTTCGGCGCGACGACCGCCCAATGCATAGTTATAATTTTCTGTTCCAACAGTATCGGTATGCCCAACCACAGAAACCTTGATGTTTTTATTTTCTTGGGTTGCAGATGCCAATTTCTGAATCAATTCTTGATATTCAGGTTTGATAACAGACTTATTAAAGTCAAATCTGACTTCAAACACTTCTTCCATAACGTGCTGTTTTGGTTCCAGTGGAATTTGCTGTACTTTTATCATTGTTTTTTCGCCACTGGCAGCCTGCAACTGATCCAAACGAGCATTTATCGCCATCAATTCAGAACGCATTGCCATCATCATATTAACAAACTCTTCACGTGTTACCAATTCATCACTAATCTGTGGAATTTCTGGTAATTCTGGTGGTTCTGGCAACACAATTTGGTATGGTTCACAACTATGCTCTTCGGCACATTTTTCACATTCCTGACACCCCTGTGATTGTGTGCATTCTGGACATGTTGGACAATCTTGACATTCCTGACACTGCTGACATTTTTCACACGCAGGACAAGATGGACATGGTGCCTGCATTACTGCATTCTGTTGTGCTGGCAGATTATTTTCTGTAACAACAACCAAACCCTCTGGTCCAGACTTTTTATTCATCGTCTTGTTAACAGTCTTGTCGCCACCATAAATATTTTGATTAAATATCAAAGGCTGAACAGGCTCTGGTTTAATCAGATGTTCTGGCACATTAACATTATTTACAATAATAACACCTTCGCGTGCATCACCACGCGCCAACATCATATTACGTGTATCTGGGTAATATTTTTCTGTTGTTGTTTCTTCGACAACAGCGACAACTTGTTTTTGTTCAACAGGTTTTGATTCTTTTTTTACAATCTTGCCACCCTGACAGTCACGTAAAGCAACCAATGTTTTTTCAAATCTTTCACGACATTGTTGTGCTGTTGCGACCTGACCGCTGGCAGATGCAGACAACCAACAATCAAATTTTGCCTGTGCTTCGGCAGCCAATTCAGGATTCAAATAAGACGCATCATTTTTCAACAAATCCATCAATTCATTATAAGCTGTATATAATTCAAAAGATTCCTGTTCATTTTCAATTACCCAATTATCCAAAGATTCTGGGAATGGAACCTCTCCCGAAAAAGCAGCTACAGCCTTGTTTGCAAATAATTCACCCATTTCGGAATAACCACTGGTACGTGCATTATAAATCGCATAAGAACGATAATTCATTGCCAACTGATTCAAGAAAGAATCCTTATGCGGAGCCGAATAAACATCTAACGATTCAACATAATCAACCGTAGGAGTCGCGATTGGCCCCGTGTATTCTGCAACTTTGTTCGATTGAGAACAACCCGCCAATGCAACAACAGCCAATGCAGGCATCATTTTTGATATAACCCATGTGGCAACACCAGATTTATTTTTCATCTGCCCTATCCTTCTTTATTTTTAATACATTATACGATTTTTAAGTAAACTAGTAAAGCGGAAAAAACAACGTATTATTTATTTAAGAACTGTGTCGCAATACTACCAATACTACCCAAAGATTGCAAACCGCCACCACCTAACGAACCAGCCATACCACTAACAGTTTCCATAACAGATGCCGTATTTGTCTTTTGTCCCAAACCACCAACAGTAGTTGTCAAGAATTCACCCCACAACGCTTTCTTTTTTGCACTAATCTTTGCATACGAACAATTTTCAATTTTTGACATCAACGTTGCAGCCATTTTCGCTTCTTGTGCTGTATAATCCTCTTCAGTAAAATCAATCAAATTAAACACGTCGTATATATTTGAAACTTGTTTTCTATATTTTTCAGCACACCCCGAAACAGAACCATCTGTACAATAATAAGTGCTGACCGCCTTTGGGAATTGATACCATACAGTCTCTTTGTCAGTGTTGTCACCAAAGTAATCATAACAAATATCTTCTGAATCTTCTGTTTCTGCAGCCAAACGTACTTTGTTTTCATAACCGCCACTTGAACTTTTGCATCGTTGCATTCCCAAAGAAGTCTCTACCTCTGCTGCGGTTGACGCACCAGTCTTGGCCCACTCTTTAATCGTATTATTTACGAAATTAATCTCTTGACTAGTAGGGACACATTCTGCTGTCAGTGTTTTTTGCTGTTGATTCAATGCCTGAATACCAGAAACAAGCCCCATAACAGTCGGCAATAAATTTGCACCAATATTTTGGGCAGACGCCTCTTGCTTGACCACAGGCGCCGCCTTTTTAATTGTCACAGCACCGGCCGTATTATGCACAGCCAACAAGCATCCTATAAAAAGAAGTAATTTATTTCTCATCTCTCTTCAAAAATCATTATAACATAAAAAAAGAAATAGACAAATATAAAAATTGCATTTTTATTCTTGTCGGTCTAAACTACATATATGCAAACAAGCAAACGTCATTTTATTATACAATCAAAACACCGTCGTCTAAAACGATTGTGGCAGTTCTTTTTTACAGGATGGGGACTGGTCATGATTGCTTCGCTAATTGCAGGCTCCCTGTTTACCAAGCAATTGTTATGGACACCTATATCTGCTATAAATATGAGCGATATTGTCACAAACCAGTTCAAAATGTCCAACGCATCCTTTGCAGGCACAGATAAAAATGGACAACCTTTTAAGTTACACGCAAAAATTGGCTATCAGGAATATGAAAATCCTGATATAGTATTCATGGAAACCGTTTCTGGAAAAATCAATCGCATCAGCGATGGCAAGGTTATTACAGATAATATAACCGCAAAAACAGGACAATATAATCAGACAAAACAAACTGTTACACTGATTGGTGACGTCCATGTTGATTCCAGCAATGGTGATAAAATAAGAACAAAAGAACTGGTGATAAAATTATGAAACAATCTGAATTGCGCGTTGAACATTTATCAAAATCATACGGAAAACGTATGGTCATCAAAGATGTATCATTATATGCACGTCAGGGCGAATCGGTCGGTCTGTTGGGACCAAACGGTGCTGGAAAAACAACCGCATTCTATTGCATTACGGGTCAGCTGGCGGCAACAGGTGGTCAAATATTCTTAAATTCCCAGGACATAACACACCTGCCATTTTACCAACGTGCCAGATTACATATCGGATACCTGCCCCAGGAAAACAGTGTATTCCGTGGGCTGACTGTTGAACAGAATATCATGGCAATACTGGAGGTTGTTGAACCAGACAAAAAAGAACGCAAAAAGAAACTGGATTCCTTATTAGAAGAATTTTCAATTTCCAGCCTGCGTCACAGTCCTGCGACCGCATTATCAGGCGGCGAACGCAGACGTGTTGAAATTGCACGTGCATTAGCAAATAATCCAAAGTTTATATTATTGGACGAACCATTTGCAGGTATTGACCCAATCGCAGTAAATGAAATTCGCAGTCTGGTATCACAATTAAAAAACCGTGGTCTGGGCGTAATTATTACAGACCATAACGTGCGTGAAACATTGGGCATTACAGACCGCAGTTACGTTTTACATGATGGAAAAATATTAAAACACGGTACAACAGACGAAATTATCAAAGACGAAATGGTAAAAAAAGTATATCTTGGCGAAGATTTCGTTATGTAAAATTTATTTGTAACCATTATTACAACAAAAAAATTTATTCACACTATCCCTTGATAAAACATCAACATTAGATGTGGCTATAATTTATGCCACCACTATCCACTAGTCACTTACACTAACCACAAAAAAATCCCCCATCTGGGGGATTTTTACATCGGTATATCTTCACATGTCGGTCCCTGGGTATTATTAGTACAATCCATCTTTACTTCACGTGCAAGTAATCCTTTTTTGTGCGCATTACACGTTTCCATAATAATTGTCGTACACACATGACACATTCTCGTCTCGCGCGAGAATACAGATGTAACTTCACGTGTCATTCCACCACCTTTACCAACAACAGTACCATTATTGTTCTTAACTTCTATACCACCTCTTTCTATAAAAGAACCACCATTAGCTGTCAAATCCTGCGTCTTTAATCCAGCCGCAATTTCATATTTAATAGACATTGGTTCTGCCAATTCTTCGGGTGCAGAAACGCCAACGCCATTTGTTGCGCGCGATGCGCCTGTTGCTGCGATTTTATGACACATATATTGTGCCAAATCCAAATTAGCGTCACGTGTACCTTTGGCGATTTCTTCGGCTAACTTTTTATTATAGTTTTGTTGTGCTTTGCTTAATGCAGATACTGCAATTTGTACCTTGTACTGATCCAACATACGTGGGAAACGTGCCTCTGTTACATCTTTGGAACCATTGATATTTTCCAGGCTACGTCCATTTACACACCATTGAATCTTTTGATTTGATTCCAACATATCTATCGCACGATTAATTGTACCAGCGATATTATTCAATTCTTCTTCAATAATTACGATTATTTGTGCTTCTTCAGTATTTCCACCATCTGCAACATTATACTTATCATACAAGGTATCGATATATTTCTTTACATTAATTTTACCAGCATCCGCGGTTCCTGCCTTGCCTATTTCAATAGAGCCAAATGAAATCATACCCGAAATAGTATATTTCTGACCAGTCTTTTGCGAACGCAAAGAACCTGTCCCCAAAATATCATCTGCTGCAAAACGATTACAGTCTGTGGTACTGCCACACAGTTCTGCCATATACGTATCAACTGTTGTCTGGCACTGTTCTAATGCGGCATTATCAACATTTAAATATAATCCCATCAACATAGAATCCAAGTCATCCATTGAAAAACTAGGCTTATCAGCTTTACATACAACCAGCGAATCAATTGGGCAAATATCGTGAATGTATTCATAGTCCATACCAATACAATTTTCAAAGTTCTTACCACAACGTGTTTCTGCAGTAAAACATTCTTTAACTTCTTCGGTACACGCATCGACACGCATCGCCTTTAATTTATCTGTAACATAAGTCCAGATTTGTGGTTCCATTTTTTCACATCTGTCAATTTCAACTTTACAGAAACTGCGTGCCATATCAGGACGCGCTAAACAAGCATCCATTGTTGCGGTACCTTTGGCTGCAATATCATCTTGACATGCCTTGTGCAAACAATTCGAAACATCAGACAAACATGATTGACGCATTTTTGATTCGACCGACGCTTCGGCAACCTTAATCGTTGGGGCCGCTTCACGCAGGAAAGCCGGCCAAACCTGATCACGAACAGCGATACACTGGTTCAAAACACGTTCACAAATAACGCGTTTAGAATCCAACCCTTCAATTGTAGATGCCGCAATACCATACGTCGTGTTATCCATTGCCTTTTGTGCAGATTTTTTCATATTTTCGCTTTTGAAATTTTTACTTTCCGAAATCCCCTGCATATTAGCATCCGCAATTGTTGAAACACAGTTTCCCCAATCACTGCCACAGGCATCATCTGTCATCATACATTTCTTGAATTCTACCATGCAGGTTCCCAAGTCGTATTTGTTTGCAGCATCTAAAGAATCTTTCAATGCAGAACGAACATCTGCCTCGGCACTGGCGACTGCAGCTTCAGCCTCGCCACGTTTTTGCGAAACGCTGTTTTCAAACCCCTTGCAATCTGATGTAATCTGACGTTTATATACTTGGGTCAAGAAAGCCATATCAGATTCACATTTTTCAGGAATCATATCATAGCACATTTCATGCGCAGCCTTGTACAGCGCATCACCTGTCTGTTCAGAAATATCAATTTCTTCATCTTCGTCTTCTTCATCATATGAAGAATTCCACAAAGACAACATATCCTTCTTGGCCGCCTTAGTATCTGCATCAACGATATTACCATCTTCGTCATATTCACGTTTACCATCACCAAAGATAATATCGGCATGCGCACCCGCCTGCACTTTTTCAACTTCTACTGTTTTGATACGTTCTGCTTCGGCCAATAATTCTTTGATTTCAAGCAATTCTTTTTCATATTGTGCGTTTAAATCACTGCATGCACAACTGCCACCACTTTCATTATCAGAAATACAAAACTGATCCATACAACCATAATAGGCATCATAACATTCTTTGTCATACAAACCCGACACCTCTACCTTGGTACGAACCTTGGTACCACTTTGAATCGCAGATTGTTTAGATGCTTTTTTCGTCGCGGCACACAAATCAGCGCATGGCAACACCGCCATAAAAACGGCCAACGAACCAAATATAGATACTTTTCTGAACATCATGTTTTTCTCTCTCCAATTATAACAGTTACATTGCAACATCTTCACAGTTTTCTAATTCCTGACAGAATTCTTTTTCGCCACCAGCCATTGCGCCCATAACCCCCATACTAACAGCACCAACAGCACCGCCAATCAGGGTTCCCCAACCAGGGCTGGCCATTGTACCCATTGACGCACCAGCGGTCAAACCACCGGACGCTGCCTTTAACGCAGCCGCCGCCTTAGATTCACCACCAGTTTCACACATTTGTTGCACACGACATACATGACAGCTGCGTGTACTTGGCTCAAACGAGACACTTTTAATATAACTATAGTTTTTCTTGGTTTTACTTTTTTCTTCCACTTTATATGTATTCAAGCAGTTTTCTTTTGCTTCATCCAAACTTTGCTGACGTGAAATTTCTGCAATTTTTGTCTCCAGCTCACGCAATGCACGATTTTCAGCATTGATTTCTGCAATCAACTTTGCAGCAGTAAATATGCTAGACCCCATACTGCTGCGACCTTTTGGTTTTTCAGCATCCTTACACGCTGCCACTGTTGCTTCTTTTTCAAATTGTTTAAAGAATTCAGCAACTGCAGTTTTGGAATTTTCGATAACAAGTTCACGCAAATCCACCATTTCCTGTTCATCTTTTGGAATATCTGTCAGTCCGCTTACATTATCATCCGCAGGCAAACAAGACATATCTGTACCACAAACACGTCCCAACTGTTCACTGAAATGATTAACACAGCCCTGCATCATTTGATAATCCATCTGTAACACAGCAGCAGACACAATCACATCATACTGCGTTTCATTTTTACAAGATGGGAACATATCCTGCGGACACAGTTCAACAATTTGATTTGGCGTTTTGCCGACACATTCTGGCGCAGTAAAGTTTTCGCCACACTTGTCACGCAGACATGCATCAATATCATTCTGACAGAACTGAATACGTAAATACCCCAGCTTATCATTTACAACTTCTTTTAAACCAGGAATCATATCATTACATTCATCGATAATTGGACACACACCCGCCGCAACATTCACATTAGATAAACACGCAACATTTGTTGAAGTTGAACAACCATCTTCCAAACACAGTTGAATTTGCGCCAAACACGTCTGACGACGATATTTATCTGCAAACTTTACAGCATCAGCCAAAATACTTTCCGATTCGGCTTCCCAGTCTTTTAACACATCGTCACGCACAGCCAAACACTGATCCAAAACCCCTTCGCATGCATACGCACGACGTGTCAACAACCCTGAATCTAAACAGTTTTCAAAATTAGTTCCACAGCCACCCTTGTCTGCGATACACGCACGATACGCCAACAAACATTCACCACGATTATATTTATTTGTTGTATCCAGCATTGCCAAACGCGCCTGACGAACGGCAGATTCAGCGGTACGTTTATTTGCTTCTACATTTAATTTTTGATCAGCCAGATAAGAACTAAACGCCTTGCAGTCTGATGTAATCTGACGAGAATACAGCATTTCTTCCATATCCGCCTTATCACCACACGCCTCTAATTCCGCCGCACAGAATTCAGATGCCATTGAATATAGTCCATCACCAATATCTTCGTCTGCAGCCAAATCTTCATCATCAGATCCGCCACCATTTAGCCAATCTGCAAAACTTAATCCGGACGCACGGGAACTTTTCTTGGCAGCCGCACTTTCACCGAACACCAGCTTTGCCTTGGCCCCCAGATTTTCACGTTCCACCCCTTCGGTGTACAGTTTATCTGCTTCGGCCTGAATTTTTTGAATTTCTTGAATCAACGATTTTGACGCATTTATATTATCAGAACACGCACATCTGTAACCTTCGGATTCATCCAGCAAACAAAATTCATCCATACACGCACGATATGCTTCACGACAATTTTCATTTGCAGAAGACGCATTTTCAACAGTCTCCTCGACAACTTCTTCAACTTCGGGCTCAACATACTCTTCTTCTGCAACCTGCTTTAACTTCGCAGATGTGGTCTTGATTGAATTTGCAGTCTTCTTGGTCGCAGACACTTTTTTAGTTGCACTTGGCGCCCTGGCCCCTGCAACAGGCGCACGTGACACACCAACGCGCGACGCATCACCACGCACAGCACCCACTGCAATCCCAGGAATTAAAGCCATTAAAATAGTATATAAACGTAAATTCATATGATTCCACCCTACATAAATTACGATTTATTTTATCAAATAAACCCCACCAGTGCAAGCATATAAAAACAACTTGATTTTTTAACATCGACAAAATATCATATACGTCAGACAAAAATTAAGGACTATTTATGGCAAAAGACGACGTAATTG
>JAZRAD010000061.1:0-2084 GCA_045634405.1 Candidatus Enterousia sp. | reverse complement strand
TATGAAAAAGCGTCTGCATTACAATATGGTAAAATTCCAGAACTGGAAGAAAAAATCGCAAAAATGAATGCAGATGCCAAGGAATATAAGACTGTTTTGCCAGAACATATTGCGACTGTGGTCAGTAAATGGACAGGTGTTCCCGCAGACAGATTAAATGCCGAAGAACAATCAAAACTGTTAAATATTGAAGATGCGTTACGTCAGCGTGTTGTCGGTCAAGACCATGCATTGGGGGTTATTGCACGTGCGATTCGCCGCAGTCGTGCAGGTTTGTCTGATCCGCGCCGACCAATGGGCAGTTTTATGTTCTTAGGTCCCACAGGCGTCGGAAAAACCGAAGTGGCCAAGGCATTGGCAGAATATTTGTTTAACGATGATACGGCCATGACCCGTATTGATATGAGTGAATATATGGAACCACATTCTGTATCACGCCTGATTGGCAGTCCCCCGGGATACGTCGGTTATGAACAGGGTGGGGTGCTGACCGAAAGTGTTCGCCGTCGCCCATATCAGGTTTTGCTGTTTGATGAAATTGAAAAGGCAAATCCAGATGTGTTTAATGTGTTCTTGCAAATCTTGGCCGATGGGCGTTTGACCGACGGTCAGGGTCATGTTGTGAACTTTACAAACACAATTATTATCATGACCAGCAACCTGCCAGACATGGATGCAGTAAAAAAGAATTTCAGACCAGAATTTATCAACCGTATCGATGAAATTGTGTTCTTTAACCCATTGGGCAAAGACGTGATGAGTGGTATTGTAAAGATTCAACTGCGCGGTCTGGAAAAACGCTTGGCAGAACGCAGAATTGACCTGAATATCACGGACAAGGCGATAAAGTGGCTGGGTGATAATGGATATGATGCTGTATTTGGTGCGCGCCCACTGAAACGTCTGATAACGTCTGCGGTCGAAGATAAAATCGCCGACCTGATATTGTCCGGCACCGTTGGCGAAGGCAGTACGGTGTATGTCGACGTCAAGGGTAAAGACCTGACCGTAAATTAAATCTAATGGCATATCTAAAGCGGGTTGGCAATGGCTCATGTAACTTTTGTACACTACGCCATTTCCAACCCGTTTATCTATACCATTATCGTTAATTTGCCCGCTAATTGTGGGGGATTTTTTTTGACATTCTTTGTTTTTGTTGTATTCTTCTCGGAAAAGAGGTTTTATAATGAGGAAAATAAGGTGTAAAGTTAGCGGAGAAATGGCTGTAATATCTATTTATGAAAATGTGATAGACGGTAATTTAGATTTGTCGGGTATGGATTTAGAAGAATTGCCAGATTTGTCTGATGTTACTGTAACTGGAAGTTTTTATTGTGCTAATAATCGCTTAAGATCACTAAAGGGTGCACCACGAAAAGTCGGTCATAATTTTGATTGTCATGGGAACTGTTTATACACTTTGAATGGTGCGCCGTCACATGTTGGTAATAATTTTGATTGTCGCAATAATTATTTAAATGATCTGATGGGTGGGCCGCAACATGTTGGCGGAAGTTTTGATTGCAGTCACAATCGTTTATTAAAAACACTAAAAGATGGACCTCAATTTGTTGGCAGGGATTTTATTTGTCGTGGCGCTGTTTCCTTGCCATCAAAGTCGAAGCGGGATTTGCCACAAAACATTCGTGGACGTTGTGAAATTGAATATTCAGAACAAGCAAGTGTGGCTGAACAAGATGTAGAGGTAAGAGGTGATGATTTCTCGGAAGAGAAGTATGCAGAAATGGCAGAAAACATACTCGCTAAGTTTAAACAGGAACATCCCGAGTTGTTTGTGCCCACAAAAAAAGGAAAAACGAAAAAAGATACTGCAGAAAATAATAGTGTGTCTTTGGCGATAAAAACGAAGAAAAAAATACCTAGTCAAGCCCAACAAAAGACAGAAAATGGGGATGCTGATTTCTCGGAAGAGAAGTATGCAGAAATGGCAGAAAACATACTCGCTAAGTTTAAACAGGAACATCCCGAGTTGTTTGTGCCCACAAAAAAAGGAAAAACGGAAAAAGATACTGCAGAAAATAATAGTGTGTCTTTGGCGGTAAAAACGAAGAAAAAAATAC
>JAZRAD010000060.1:0-7398 GCA_045634405.1 Candidatus Enterousia sp. | reverse complement strand
CTTTTCACACATTCCGCGAACCATCGCAGATGGTGCTTTTGTTTTCTGCAATGTATCTGCCAATAATCGTTGTGCAACATCCATATCAACAGATGTTCCCATCAAATCTGCGTATGTTTTGATTTTTGTTGCAATACCTGCAATCAAATGACCATCGTTTGCAACACGTTGTGATAATGCACTTGCAACATCAGATGCAACACCTGCGCGTTGTAACATAATGTTTTTTACATGTGCGTTTGGCGCAACAACTTCGGCTGTCAAACCTGATGCCAATAATGACTGAACACGTCTGTCTAAACCAGTCAGATTGTTTGGCGCCGCATTTGCAGTCAAAACAACATTCTTGCCAGCATTGCGCAAATCAACAATCAATTGCAAAAATTCTTCGGTTGATGCCTTTTTGCCAGATAAACCCTGAACATCATCTAAAATAAAGATGTCACAGTTGCGGCAGAAATCTTTGAAACCAAAAACATTGTATTCTTTTAATGAACGTGAAAAATCAGATACAAATTGTGATGCAGTCATTTTTACAACACGACCCTGCGCCGCACCTGCAATGCAATCTGCCAATAATGTCTTGCCACAGCCAGATGCACCATAAATAAACAGCGGGGAAAATGAAACTGCGCCCGCTGCTACTTTTTTACATGCAGATAATACGAACATGTTATCATCACTGCATACAAAAGAATCAAAAGAAACATTATTTGTTGCAACAGTTGTCACAGGTGCAAAGTTCTGTGTCTTGTTGTCATTTGCAACAGATGCGTTTGCCACAACTGTATTGTTTGAACGAACAACAATTTTTGCGCCCAAACCAAATTCATTTGCAACAGACAAAATCAAGTTGCCATAAACACTGTTAATAAAATCGGCCGAGAATTGATTCTGTGCACCCAAAACCAATGTATTATTTATAATGTCAAAATTTAATGGCGCAATCCAAGAAGTAAAGCTTGCAGAATCAATTTTTGCGGCAATGGCCCCCTTGATGTTTTCCAAGTTTGTCATTGTTACATTTGCCATTGTCTGCATATCGTTTTCTCCTTTCCTTCCCTAAAAGAGTTTCCTGCCCCATTGTGTTTTAGTTTGCAAAAGCCACCCACATAAAACGCCAATATCCTTTCTATATTGACCTTTTATACGCCCTACTTTTTCATCCCTCTCACATGGTGACTGAAAACCAATGTTTATTATTCTTGTTAATCAAGAATGTCCACCCGTTTTCGCACCCATCAAACACCAATTTATATCAGTATTTGATTTCGGAACATCTGATTTGTTTGCTAAATCTGACGCCCCATTCTACAGGTTTTTATCCCTGTTGCCTTGATTGATTTCTTTCTCTCAATCTTGTTTTGGATACGTCAGATAATTTATAAGATAATTTTACATTTACAACCAAATATTAAACATTTTTTGAACATTTATTTTTTGACAACGATTCGTTTTTTTGCCTGTTTTCTGCCGTTTGTATATACACTGTATATACATGAAAATATTCATATACGAACGTAACCACCGTCAACTTTTCTGACCAAACCCTGCAATTCCAACACAACTAATTCCGACTTGATTTCCGAAACCGATTTTTTGACAAGTTCTGTCAATACAGATTCTGATACAGGAATCGAACCAATTTTATCAAATACAGAATTTTCCGAATCGGATTTTTTTTGATTTTTTGTTTTTATTTTTTCTTTTTGTGTGTCTGAAAAGAAATCTTGAATCCCAACACACAATTTTGCGTCACCAGACCGAATCAGTGAATTTGGCCCCGTCCCACGGAAATCAGCCGGATGCGACGGAATCGCCCAAACATCACGCCCAAAATCAACTGCGAATCGGGCCGTTGTCATGGAGCCCGATTTCATATCAGCCTCGCTAAGAATTAATTTATCTGAAATGCCAGCCACCCAACGATTACGCTGTACAAAATTTGTCGCAACTGGAACAAAACCAACTGGCATCTCGCTAATAATCGCACCACGTTCAATAATTTCCCAATATAACGATTCGTTTTCCAATGGCCATATATAATCCACACCACCAGCCAATACCGCAATCGTATTAGAATTACCAGCCGCACGCAACGCACCACGATGCGCCGCTGTATCTGTGCCAATTGCCATACCAGACACAACCGCAATATTATGTTCTGCAAAAACATTTGCCATATCCGCAACAAACTTCATTCCACCGCCTGTCGCATGACGCGTCCCAACAATTGATACCGTTGTCTTGGTTAACGTTTCAAGATTTCCACGCACTGAAATAATTGGCGGATGATTTTTTAAATCACGCAGCGCAATCGGATAAAATTCACTGTCATCAGACACATAATGAATATTCATTTTCTGTGCAGCGTCCATTTCACGCAAAATACTGTCCCGAAAATCCGAATCGGGATTTAAAAAATCAACAACCGCATCCACCGAACCAAATTTAGCAATCAATTCCGCATAACGAACAGGCCCAATTTTCGGCGTACGAATAATCAATAACTTTTTAAATAAATCTGACATAAGTGTACTATACGATATTATTACGAATAAAAACCAATAAAAAAAATCCGCAAATGCGGATTTTTTTTAATCTAGCCAGCTAAGTCAAACAACCCGTCATATTTTTCACAGATTGTTTTAACATCGTCATCCGTTGTGTTTTTCCATATATCTTTATTACACTCTGTTTTCAAAGTTCTTAACTGTGTAATAAAATTATTATATTGACTGACATTGTCTTTTTGCAAGGCCAAAACCTGTGAACGAATCAACTGATCGCCTTCTAATGCCTTTTGACCTTCTACCTTGCCGCCAATCAATTTGTTACCAAACAATTCCATCGCACCGACACCAATACCAGCACCACCAACAACACCACCAACGGTGCCCAATACACGCGCTTTCTTCTTGGCATCCAAAATTCTTTGACGCATATCGTCTTCATTTGCCCATGAACCACATGTAATCATCTGTCCCATTGGGAAATACTGTTCTGGAATATCAGATAAATTAATTCTTTCGTCATCCGATTTCAAACCAACCTTTACAAAACATACATTGTTTTCTGGCTGTTCAACATCTTCGGTCATAGCCGCATAATTGCTAACATTGCTGAAACGAGATGCCCAAACAAAAGTATTACCAACACCAATATTATTTGCTAAACACGCGTTGCGTTCTTTTTCGCGTGTATCAACCTTGACTGCAGGTACCATCTGTTCTTGCGTAACAGCAGCATTTGCATTCGTTGCCGCCGCCATGTTAGATATCTGTGCTCTAGACATCGTGACACGCGGTGCAGCCATCATCTTGCCAGACATAGACACACGACCACGATCCGCAGCATCTGCATATGAAACTGACATTACCAAACCAACAACCAGTAAAGATAAAATCTTATTCATTTCTCCCACCATAATATGTATTCACGTACTACTATATCATAAAATACATAAAAAATAAAGGGCAAAATGCCCAATTATTTTTTCCACTTCCATTCTATCTTAGATTCACTACCCTTAATCAAACGAATGATATTTCCACGATGTCGCCACATACACAGTAAACCAATCGCCAAAAACGCCCAACCAACATTTACACTAATCGCAAAACCCAATACAGGGATTAAACAAAAAACAATCGTTGCGCCCAACGAAGATACACCACTGGTCAACGCAACCAACAACCATTCAATCCCACATACCACAAAAGATAACGGACTAACCGCCAGCAAAGTACCAAACAAAGAAGAAATACCCTTGCCACCCTTGAATTTTAACCAAACTGGATAACAATGACCAACAATTGCGACGAATCCACACCACGCACCAAGCGCATCACCTGCAACATATTTACCGATAAAAACAGCGACAATTGCCTTTAACATATCTAAAATCCATACCAACCCAGCCATACGCAAACCAGCAACTCGCATAACGTTTGTCGCACCGATATTACCACTGCCAACCTGACGCAAATCGCCCTTACCTGCCATTCTTGTCAGCAATACCCCCATAGGAATAGACCCCAATAAATAAGAAATAATTAGTGTAAAAATATAAATCATGTTATTTTTCCTTGATTTTATGTTTGTTTTTTATAAAATATCAGAAACTTATAGAAAATAAAAGGAAAATAACGTGGCAAATCATAAGTCATCTGAAAAAAGAATTTTGGTAACAGCCAAAAAGAACGCAATCAACACAGCACGTCGCAGTGCAGTTAAAACAGCAACTAAAAAAGCATTGGTCGCTATTGAATCCGGCGACAAGGCTGTTGCAACTGCTGCCGCACGCAACGCAGAAAGCAAGATTATGAAATCTGCTGGCAAAATCATGCCAAAGAAACGTGCTGCACGTAAGATTTCTCGTTTGGCAAAAAAATTATCAAAAATTGCTTAATAGAAAATCAGAATTAAAAAATTCCCCAATCGGGGGATTTTTTTTACTCCATAGAATAATCCTGAAATTTTTCTTTCATTGTCCGCGGTCGCATCCACCCCTCCCACGGAGGGGAATTATCCCCCACCACCCATGATTAGCGAAAAAAAGAAATTAGTGGTTTGTGGTTAGTGTAAGTGGGTAGTGCCGGCAACGTTCACGATTAGCGAAAAAATAAATTAGAATGATTTAGATAAAAATAAATCGGGAATCGTAGTGTACATGACGCTACATGAGATTCCCGATTTGTTTTTAGATGAATTATTATAATTTATTTTTAGTTTAGAGGAGCACCCCAATGCTGCTGTATAGTTCTTTCTGTATCCATTGGGCTGACCAATACCTGTGGTGTCAAGATAACAACCAAGACTTCACGGGTCGCAGATGTTTCACGAGAACCAGACAATGCCATAAAGTCAGGATCTCCCAAACCATAACGTGTATCTTGGCTGGTCTGTTTTTCAAATCCTGAAACAACCAACATCTGACCAGATTCCATAATTACTTCTTGCATAAAGCTGCGTTCTTCAACCTCTGGCAATTGCAATGTTACTTCGCCAATCGTCTGGGTTGACATACGCAACAATTCGCGAACGGACATACGGAACAACAATAAAATCTTGCCGTTTTCCAATACATTTGGCAACAACTGCATTGTGAAACCTGTTTCCAAATCGTCCTGATCAACTGTACTTGATTCAACAGTTGTAAAGTTTCTGGACTCAAAACGTTTGATGTAACCTGTGCTGCGAGTATTACTTACTGGAGCAACGCGATTACTGCGTGTTGTAACACCAACATTTGTAACCAACGATACCTTGCCCTGCTTTGCCAATGCTTCTATTAATGCATTAGAACCCGCAACACCAGACAAAGAACCATTCATAATATCATTTTGTGTATACGCACCACCAACAGTCGTACCGCCTTCGTCATGTGTCGCCCCAGTCAATGCAGACACAGCATTTGATAACACTGCGATATTCATTGAGCTAGCCTCAGTCGATGCCAAGTTATTTTTTGGATTTGCAACAATATTTAATCCGGACGTTGAATTAATTGCAGCAGCCAAATTCAAACCAAATGCAGAATCATTAGAAATTGTAACCTGTAAAACCTTGACATCAATCGTTATCAATTGTGACAAACGTTTATTTTGACGTTCAATATATTCGCCAACACGCGCCAATACAGAAGGAGAGGCAGTTACTGTAATTGTTCCTAAACTGCGCGAAACAGTAAAGTCTGCATTATCACTTTTTCCAATAATAGAAGAAATGGCCTGTTCTACTTCATCCCATTCCTTTAACGTAGATTCCAAAGACACTTCATTTGAATCATCTGTTGATACAGCTGTTTGATATGCAACCTCGGTCCCTAATGCATACAATGTAAATGTTTTTGTTTCTGTTTCATAAAATACGATTGAATTTTTATCATAGTACCATAACAAATCCAAATCTGTTGCAACCTGAGATAGCAAACCAGACAACTTACCAGTATATGCAACATTTACCATCTTTTTTAATTTATCAGATGAAATCTGACCATCTATTTTAACAGGGATACCGGTTGCTGAATAAATATCATTTGCCAGAACCTGCAAAGACACCGGTTCATTTAATAAAATTGTCACACCTGTATCTGTCTCAAATTGCGATGGCAAATTATTACGATGCTCCAACACAACCGATTTATTACCCAACCATACACCTTCGGACATAGATACCGTATCACCACTAGCCACTTTTGCACGCGGATTTTTTGCCATTTCAAAAGCCTCATACGCATTTACAAAATCTTTATCTACAGACGCAGCGACCTTGGCAGAATCTTTTGTTGTGCACCCTGTCAACATAGATACACCCAAGAAACAAATTACAATCTTTTTAAACAAATTTATCATCTTTACATTCTCCTACGATGTATAAAACGCGTTTTATTCTTCATTTGTAGAAATCAGCAATACTCTATTTCCTTTATAGAATTTTGCATATGGGATTGGAGTTGCACGCCCAAAATTACGAACCAAGGCAGACGCAACATCAACAAAACGTCCTTTGAACACCGCACTGGCTTCAATTGGATATTCACGTGCAGTTGCCCAAACCAAGTCCCAACCCTCTTTATTACACCAATTCTGCAAAACTTCACGCAAAGTCTGTCCATTTGCAACAACCCACGAACGAACTTGATCCGTCAAAATCTTTGGGGCTTCAGCATCTGCAGATTCTGCAACCTCTATTTCTGTTTCTTGTTCTACAACTTCTACATCTTTGGTTTCTGGATTCATATTCATTTTAACAGCAAATGCTTCATAAGAATCTGCATATCTGCCACAATTTTTACGTCCACTGCGAGATACAGTCAAAACATTACCACCATCATCCTCTAAAACCTCACGATGCAACAATGGCATTTCAGAATTAGAATTACATTCATCATCAAAACCAACTGGAATCTGTGTACCATGCAACATATTTGCACCGCCAGACCATTCTTCACCACGTACACCTAAACTGAAATTATTTTCCACGACTAAATCTGTGCCAATCTTTGACACAATACGAATATTATCGCTCTGTTTCTTTTTTGCACACACGCCCATCTCACAAGAAACCTCAACATCCGCCTCTGACCCTGCGATTGGCCATGCTGGAACCTCACGATATGTTTCAACAACATCGTAAACCGTAGTATCAACCGTCGTCCATTCATCCTCACTCACGTCTTTTTCTTGTTCATAAAAAACCTCTGACGTAACAACCTGAGGTAGAAACTCTGCCGCAAAACAATAGCCCGCAGCTGTTGCAAACATAGCAAAAATCAATATATTACGAAACATATCAAAACTTCCTTTCCCTAAATATTTTATTATATTATAACAATTTGACCGAATCTGTGCAAGACCTAAAAACAACCAAATAAAATTATTACAAGATAAAATC
>JAZRAD010000059.1:0-5307 GCA_045634405.1 Candidatus Enterousia sp. | reverse complement strand
AATGCAGAAAGTTTTGCCAAGACAGGGGCAGGTTTTGCAATAGAGCAGGCTAAGTTTACACCTCGTTGGTTGACTGCGACTTTGACGGATTTGTTTGATAATCCGTCGCGTTTATCAAAGATGGCACAAAAAGCCTTGATAAAAAATAATGCGGCCAATTTAATTGCTGACGAAGTCACAAAATAAAAGTTTTTTATCTGTTTGATGTATTTTGTTCTTGCGTGCGATTCGTCATTTGTTCTATGATGATATCGGAAGGAAAGGAAAAATGCATCGTATTACAATCTCTGTATTGTCTGTTTTTGTTATGTTGCCTGCGTTTGCCAGTGCAAAGTTGCCTGTTGTAAATATCGCCTCGGGTGGTGTTTCTGCGCGCGATGCCTTTGGAGAAAGTGTTGTGACACCTGAAAAAAAGGCTGCGCCAACAAGAAAAAAACAGGTTGTTACACGTACTGCCAAGGTGTCTGCTCAGCCAAAGATTGCGGACAAGGGTGGTGAAATAATAGCGACAAATGATGTGTTGGTTCCGCGTCGTCCAAGTACTGATTTGTGGGCGAAAAATGAAGTCGCATTACGTATGCCAAGCCCAAATGAATTTTCTGTATATCGTACAGATACCCTTTTACCAGAGGAGAGAATTGACCAAATGCGTGCATCTGTTGCAACTGTTGTGCCAACAGAAAAAACGCTGGCCGATAACAGCAAGTCTGAAATGGATACTCAGATTGCACGTTTGGTTGATTTGCAAAGACGTGCCGAAGAAAGTGTGCGCAATGTTACTCCGCGTGTGATTGCGGCTCCTGTTGTGGCGACCAAGGTTGAATCTGTTGTTGCAGATGCGGACGTTAAAATGTCATCAGAAAATGTGTCTTTGCGTCGTATGGTTGTTGATATGGATACAGATGATGTTATAACACGTCGTGTTGAGCAAAATGTATCGCCACGTGTTGCAGCTGTTCGTGATGATATGTCTAAAATGACACCAAGTGAATTGCGTCAGGCGTTTAGAAAAACGTTTTTGTCGGAAAATAAACATTTATCAACGTATCCTATGGATGATAGATTTGATGTGGCCAGTGATATGTCATCTGGTATCGAAGGTTTTACAGCCAAGGCTGATTTATCCGAAGGTAAAGATGTTCGCCCAATGGAAATTAAGATAAAATTCCGTAATGAAGATTCTGCTTTATCACGTGCAAATTATAATTTGCTGACAGAATATGCAGGAATTGTTGTAAATAAACCAACGCGTGCGGTTCAAGTTGCGATTCCGCAATATATGACTCAAAATAATGATGCGAAAAAATTGGCGGCTCGTCGTTTGGCGATAATAGAGCAAGTTTTGGTTGATAATGGTGTTGCAAAACAAAGAATTGTTCCTGTTCTGTCGAATCGTACAGAATCGGGTTTCGTTTTGCGAATAATTTCTGGTGATCAGTATGATGTAATGACTGAACGACAGCGGAACATTTTTGGTGATACCGTTGGAAAAAAATCTTATAAAAGTATGTCGTGGTAAAATTTTTAAAATCAGTTGTTGAATTTTTATTTCCACCGGCGTGTCCATTATGTGATACGCCGGTGTCGACACATGGTGAATTGTGTGCAGGTTGTTGGTGTGCGATAAATTGGATTGATGCTCCAAAGTGCGTCAAGTGTGGCTATCCGTTTCCTGCGGATTTAGATTTGGGTGGTGTGCCACTATGTCCAACGTGTGCATCTGGAAATTGTGAGTTGGATTGGATACGTTCGGCATGTGTTTATGATGATGCGTCACGCGCTGCGATGTTGGCATTCAAACATGGCGGTCGTGTTTCGTATGCGCGATTTATGTCGCGTGCGATGATTTGGGCGTTGCGTGATATTGATGTTGATGTGGATATTGTTATGCCTGTACCATTGGCGAACAGACGGTTGTTTAAGCGTGGTTATAATCAAGCGACATTACTTGCGCGTCCAATCGCAAATGTGTTGAAAGTTGATATGGATTTAGATTCTGTGCGTCGTATTTATCGGCCTGATATGGGGCATAAAAACGCACGTCAGCGTATGGAAAATATTCATGGTGTATTTAATGTTGTAAAACCTGATGCGATTCGTGGTAAAAGAATTTTGCTGGTTGATGATGTTATGACTACTGGCGCGACATTTTCTGAATTGCGTCGTGTATTAATGCGTGCTGGCGCATCTGCTGTGCATGGTGTTACGTTTTGTCGTGTTGTTCGTGCGATTTAGTATTCAAGTTCTTTTATATTGTTTATAAACGTGCGCAAGAACATATTTTTTTGTGCGTTTCTTTCTTGTAGTTTAACTTTATTGGAACACTTTTTTAAAATTGTTAAAAAGTCTTGTGCCAAAGTGTCGTCTTTTTGGATTTGTTGGTTTAATGACATTGTTATTTTATATACAGGGAATACGTGTGAAAATAATTCATATTCGCACCAAATGTTATTAGGTGCAGAGTGTGAGTATTTAGTTGTTAATATAAAATCATAGTCGCTGATGTTGTTGCCGATGACGTATGCACTACGTCCTTCTGCTGATATTGAATGCACAAAGGATGTTTTAATTAAGTATAAAATATAATCTTTTAAATCTGGATCCATAATACAGGATTGTAATACAACAATGGTGTTTGTCAATAAAAAATAAAATAAAATAAAAAACCCGCCATTTGGCGGATTTTTTTAGTTTGCAGCTGTTGTAGCCAATCTTTTACGGCCACATGCGCGACGACGATTTAAAACATCGCGGCCACCAGCTGTTGCCATTCTTGCACGGAAACCATGTGTGCGAACACGGCGTGTTTTAGATGGTTGATATGTACGTTTTGTTGCCATGACTTATGTCCTTAGGTTTTTTTTATTTGTTTTCTTTGCTTCCACCGTGTTCGAGCAGCATCATAAACACCATGGAAAAAATCCGTTTGTGCGTATATTTAACCACAGGTTTTATAAAAACGCAACCTTTTTATTTAGATTTTATTAAACCAATCTGTTTTAAGCCTTCTATAATCATATAGTAGGTAAAAACATAAACGAAAAGTTTCCAAAAAGGTAAAAACATAAATTTAGTCCTTGTGTTGTTTTTGTTGTTTTTATAATAAACACAAAGTTATGTTTTGTCAATATGTTTTTTTGTGTTTATTTCTTGACCAAAAGTGCAAAAATCTGCTATGTTTGATATGTAAAAAACTTAGGGAAAGGTACTATGTCTGAAAATATCAATGAAGTAAATGAAATCCGCGTTCCACAGTCATCTTTGGAACATGAAATGCGTACCAGTTTCTTGGACTATGCGATGTCGGTTATTGTTGATCGTGCGTTGCCAGATGTTCGTGATGGTTGCAAGCCTGTACATCGCAGAATTCTGTACGTTATGAATGATGTTGCGCCTGCGACAAAACCAACTGTTAAATCTGCGCGTATTGTCGGTGATGTTATGGGTAAATATCATCCGCATGGCGACAGTTCTATCTACGAAGCGATGGTTCGTATGGGGCAAGATTTTTCAATGGGCGAAATGTTGGTTCAAGGTCAGGGTAACTTTGGTTCTCGTGACGGGGACAAGGCTGCGGCTATGCGTTATACAGAAGCTCGCCTGTCTAAACTTGGTGCATCTTTGATGGATGATATGGACAAAGATACTGTTGATTGGCAGCCGAACTTTGACGGTTCGTTACAGGAACCTGTTGTGTTGCCTGCAAAGTTTCCAAATTTCTTGGTAAATGGTGGTTCTGGTATTGCTGTGGGTATGGCGACAAATGTTCCAACATATAACTTGGGTGAAATTTGCAATGGTATTTTGGCGATATTGGATAACAAAGATATTTCTGATGATGAATTGTTTACAATTATTCCGGGACCAGATTTTCCAACAGGTGCGATGATTATGGGGCATGCTGGTGCGTACAAGGCGCATACAACAGGTCGTGGTTCAATCATTGTTCGTGCAAAAACACATACCGAAGATTTTCGTGATCATACTGCGATTATCGTTGACGAGATTCCTTATCAGGTCAACAAGGCGCAGATGATTATCAAAATTGCTGAATTGATAAAAGACAAAAGAATCGAAGGTATTTCTGAAATTCGCGACGAATCATCCAAAGAAGGCTTGCGCATTGTTATTGAATTAAAGCGTGATGCGATTGCCGATGTTGTATTGAATCATCTGTTCCAATATACAGAAATGCAGACCAGTTTTCCTGTAAATATGATGGCATTGAATCGTGGTCGTCCGATGCTGTTTAATGTTCGTGGCGTGCTTGATTCATTTATTGAATTCAGGGCCGAAGTTATTCGTCGTCGTACAATCTTTGATTTGAACAAGGCGCGTAATCGTGCACATACTTTGTTGGGATTGTCTGTTGCGGTTGGTAATTTAGACGAAGTGATTGAGTTGATTAAATCCAGTCCAAATCCAGAAGCTGCACGTGAAGCGTTGATTGCGCGTGGATGGCGTGCAAGTGATATTGAATCATACATTCAGCTGATTGATGATCCTAATACAGAATACAAAGACGGTATGTTCTATATGTCCGAAGATCAGGCGCGTGCAATTTTGGAATTGCAACTGCATCGTTTGACGGGGCTGGAACGCGACAAGATTCACGATGATTTGACGTCTTTGGGTGCGACAATTCGTGACTTGCTGGATATCTTGGGCAGTTATGAAAGAATTGTTCAAATTATCCGTGATGAAACAACTGCTGTACGTGATAATTGGGCATCTCCACGTCGTACAGAAATTTCTGATGCAGAAATAGATATTGATATCGAAGATTTGATTGCACGTGAAGATATGGTTGTAACTGTATCTAATACAGGTTATATCAAACGCGTTGCATTGGATACATATCGCGCACAAAAACGTGGTGGCAAAGGACGTAATGCAATGGCAACCAAAGAAGACGACTATGTTGTCCAAGTATTTGTTGCAAATACACATACTCCATTGCTGTTCTTTAGTTCCAAGGGATTGTGCTATAAATTAAAGACGTACAAATTACCAGAAGCGGCCGCTGCTGCCAAGGGACGTCCATTGATAAATCTGTTACCATTGGAACAGGGCGAAACAATTACTGCTATCTTGCCAGTCCCAGAAGAGGATATGGAACGCGTCAAAGAATCAGGCAAAGAGCATTTCTTGATGTTTGCAACTGCATCCGGTACTGTTCGTCGTAACCGTATGAGCGACTTTGATTCAATACGCAGCAATGGTAAAATTGCGATGAAATTGGACGAAGGCGACAGTTTGATTTCTGTTCTGCCATGTACCGAAGACCAAGATGTATTCCTGACAACA
>JAZRAD010000058.1:0-1617 GCA_045634405.1 Candidatus Enterousia sp. | reverse complement strand
GAATTATGTAATCAAAATCAGCACCATACGTACACAAAACATCCATAATTTTTTTATGAATTTTTTTGGCAGTTTGTTGTGAAAAACCGCCCGCCAAAATCACATACACGCAATGAGATGCAAATTCATCTGGCGAACATATTTTTTTATTCTGCAAAATATCTAGTATTTCATCAAAAGATTGGTTGTCAGAATCCAACCCCATATCACGCAATTTTTTCTCTAAATCAAAAAACCAATTTGCAGAAAACATATTTTAACTGCTCCTCTGCCCCTGTGCCATAGCCGCCATCATATCTTGTTGCGCCATATCTTGTTTCAGTTTATCAGACGCACTGTTAAATTGATTTTTATCAACATCCGCCAGTTCTTGTTTTAATTGCTGTAATCTGGCACGTTTATATCCGACCTGAGAATCAGATAAATTATCAGATAATTCTG
This sequence comes from Candidatus Enterousia sp., assembly GCA_045634405.1. Taxonomy (GTDB): domain Bacteria; phylum Pseudomonadota; class Alphaproteobacteria; order Rs-D84; family Rs-D84; genus Enterousia. Next base: position 1,176 of record JAZRAD010000058.1, on the reverse strand, counting down.
ACAACTCTTTTTCCAGATGTTCTATTTCTGCATTTATCTTTGCTTTTTTTGAAGACGCAAACATAATATTACCCCCTATATAAAAATTATTGATTTATATTTTTTTGATTTGCAATTGCCATTTTTAACCATTTATAAAATCATGGCACAGGTTTTCCTGTGCCATTTCATTAAACGTCCAGATTTGCATCCAACGCATTTTCAACGATAAAGTCACGACGCGGTTCAACCACATCACCCATCAGCATTGAAACGACTTCGTCTGCTTTGGCTGCATCATCAATTTTTACTTGGAACAAAGAACGATGATTTGGATCCATTGTTGTTTCCCACAACTGTTCTGCATTCATTTCACCAAGACCTTTGTATCGTTGGATTTTCAATCCTGTCTTGGCATATTCAAATGCAGTATTCAGCAATGTCAACGCACCCCAAATCTTTTGTGATTTTGATTTTACACGCAGTGTTGTTGGTTTACTGAAAGTTTCCATCAACTCTTCACGACCATTTAATCTGTGCCAGCCGCGTATTTCCATACCGTTGATTTTTTCAACAGGCAACAGATATGTTTCGCGTACGCTGCGTAATGTACGTGTGATTTCAATACCAGCAGGTGTACTGGACACTTTCCATCCACGTTCAAATTCCAGTTCTTGTGCATCCAGCATATTTTGAACAGTGGCAAAGTTTTCTGCACTTTGGTTTTCAAATGCACCATTTAAAGCCAATGCTTCTACAAAGCGCAATGGAACAATATGATTTAATGGTTGCAAACAATTACGCATTTCTAAAACCAATCCCAACAAACGTTTTAAATCTGCACCAGAAACCTGAACACCATTTGATGTTTCAATCATACCGTCTGTGGCAAGTTGTTCCATCAAATAATCGTCCATTTCGCGTTCGTTCTGTAAATAGATTTGCTGTTTACCGCGTGTAACGCCATACAATGGTGGCTTTGCAACATAGATATATCCACGTTCAATTGCCTGTGGCATATGACGATAAAAGAACGTCATCAACAAAGTCTGAATATGTTGACCGTCAACGTCCGCGTCGGTCATGATAATAACTTTGTGATAGCGCATTTTTTCAATATCAAATTCGTCTTTACCGATACCTGCACCCATTGTTGTAATCAAAGCACCAATCGTATCAGAACCTAACATCTTGTCA
>JAZRAD010000057.1:0-1789 GCA_045634405.1 Candidatus Enterousia sp. | reverse complement strand
TCTTTATAGAATCCAACGCTGCGCATAGATTTTGGCAACATCGCAACAATATAAGGACGTGGGTCTTTGCGTTCAACCATTTTTCCATTTATAATCAATCGCCCGTCTTGCATTTGGATTTTATCCCCAGGCACACCGATTAAACGTTTAACATAATCTTGGGATTGATTGACCGGATTGCGAAAAACAATAACATCACCAACATTGGGTTCTGTGGCCCAGAAACGCCCATTCCACAATTTCCAAGAACCAAATGGAAACGAATATCTGGAATAACCATACGTCCATTTTTGCACAAATATATGGTCACCGACATGCAATGTTGGAATCATTGACCCAGACGGAATATTAAACGGTTCCAATAAAAAACTGCGAAAAATAATTGCAATCAATGCACCATAAAATATAGTATTAAACCATTCACGTGCGACATTTTTATTCTTGGCTGGCATAACAAAATCCTTTATTTAACACGGATATATTATAACTTGCACAAACTTAATTCAAGTTATAATATACACAACATGATATCTTTGAATTCAATCATATTTAACGGAATGGATGCGACACCGATTGATGTTCAGGTGCAACTGTCATCGGGTCTGTCAAAACCAGAATTTAACATTATCGGGCTGGCGGATCGGGCGGTCAAAGAATCCGCAGAAAGAATCAGAAATGTTCTGTCTGCATTAAATCTGTCGTTACCACCTAAAAGACTTACTGTAAACCTGTCACCAGCAGACGTTGAAAAAAGCGGCTCACACTTTGACCTGCCGATATTGTGCGGAATATTATGTGCAATTGGCGTATTACCAGAAACAGAATTGGAAAAATATCTTATTTTGGGCGAAGTGGGCTTGAACGGTGCAATTGTAAAAACAGATGCGGTCTTGCCTGCCAGCGTTTGGGCAAACGGTCATAATCTGGGCATTATATGTCCTGGCGACCAAGGGGCCGAGGCACGCTGGGCCGGCCACACAAATATATTGGCGCCATTTCATGTTGTGCAATTGATAAACCATTTCAAAGGCACACAAATTTTACCATTACCAGAACTGACCACGCCACAAACAACGACAAATTCTGCGCTGGACATGGCAGATGTTCACGGACAATCTGCGGCGAAACGTGCGCTGGAAATTGCGGCAGCGGGTGGTCATGCAATGCTGATGGTTGGGCCGCCGGGGTCTGGTAAAACGATGCTGGCATCAAGACTGCCAACAATTATGCCAGAAATGACAGCCGAAGAAATTTTAGAAACATCCATCATCTATTCAATCGCGGGTCAGTTAAATAATAAATCGCTGATGTCATCGCGCCCATTCCGCAGCGTACATCACACATCCAGTCCTGTGGCATTGGCTGGTGGCGGTTCTGATGCACGACCAGGGGAAATATCATTGGCGCATAACGGTGTTTTATTCTTGGACGAATTACCAGAATTTAACCGCGCCACACTGGAAATCTTGCGTCAGCCAATGGAATCAGGCCGTATTTTAATTTCTCGCGCACGACGAAACGCAACATATCCTGCACGTTTTCAACTGATTGCTGCGATGAACCCATGTCCATGCGGACACTTGGGCAATGCCGCCCTGTCCTGTTCCAAAGCACCCCGCTGTGCCGAAGCGTATCAGAACAAAATATCCGGCCCATTACTGGACAGAATTGATTTGCATGTTGATGTTGATGCGGTCAATCCTTGGGAAATGACAACAGACAACACCCCACGCGAAAGCAGTAGCGATATCAGAAAACGCGTTGTATCTGCGCGCAATATACAAATCGC
>JAZRAD010000056.1:0-8190 GCA_045634405.1 Candidatus Enterousia sp. | reverse complement strand
AGATATTTAAAGCTGGCAGAACGTGCGTCTATTGCAGAAAAGAAAAAGGCAGATTTATTTATATCTTTGCACGCAAATGCGAATCCAAAGCGTGAAATGAAGGGTTTTTCAATCTATACGCTTTCTGAAAAAGCATCTGACGAAGAAGCAAAAAAACTGGCCGAGGCTGAAAATGCCGCCGATAAAATCGGGGTAGAAGGATTTACAGAATTCGAAGAAAATATCCGTATTGCACTATCTTCGTTGCAACAGCATGCAGTCGCAGAAATGAGTGAAGAATACGCCACAGGCTGTGCCAAGTCATTTAAAAAAGCATCTATTACACAACAACCTGGGCCTGATGTCCGCCATGCGCCATTTGCAGTATTGCGTTCAACTGTCCCTGGGGCATTGTTGGAAATAGGGCATTTGTCTAACGCATCCGAAGAAAAATTATTAAAGACATCTGCACATCAGGATAAAATCGTAAACGCAATTGTCAAATCTGTTAAGAACTATAATTTCGAAGTATAAAAAACACCCCGAATGGGGCGTCTTAAATTTTAAAATTCTGGCGGAGACGAAGGGATTTGAACCCTTGATACGGGGTTGCCGTATACACGATTTCGAGTCGCGCGCATTCAACCACTCTGCCACGTCTCCGTGACCGGTATTATAATTATCATGGGATTATTTTGCAAGTCATATTATTTGACTTTTTTAGTGCCTGCGATACACTATAAATCATGGCTAAAACATTTAATGAACAGGTTTATGATGTTGTTGCGCGTATCCCGTACGGACGCGTTGTAACTTTTGGGCAAATTGCGCAAATGATTGGGCGACCAAAGTGTGCGCGCTTTGTCGGCTATGCGTCAAATAACAAAGATTATTGGCATCTGCCATGGCATCGCGTTGTTTTCAAAGATGGTGTACTTAACCCAGGAATGCCAGATGTACAATACAAAGCATTACTTGCTGAAGGTGTGAGATTTAATCCTGACAAAACAGTAATTATGGCAGAATTTCAATGGAATCCAGATTGTGACGGGGTACCTTTGGACATACGCGACTTTCCCTTGGTATTCTGAACCAAAAGAAAACAGGATTATCGCTGCCTGGGTTTGTTTTATGTTCCAGTTTTGTTTTGAATCTTATCATTGTTATTTCCTTGAAATACCAAAATATTATCATTTATAGGTAAAAAACAGTACAAGAACAAATTCACATTAAAAATAAAACTTTGTTCTTGATAAAATGTGATAAGATATCAATAATATATCAAGTAAGATAAAGGATAAAAAAATGATACGTTCTGACATTGTAAGGTCTATACAGGTAAAATTTAAAAATATGCGCCAGAATGACGCAAACGCGATTGTTGATACTATTTCTGATCAGGTTATTGAATCTGTTGCAAATGGCGACAGAATTGAAATTCGTGGTTTTGGTACTTTTCAGCCACGTGCACGCGCAACAAAAATCGGATACAATCCATGTACAGGTCAACCAATGCCATTACCTGCCAGTACGACAATCTTGTTCAAACCAAGTCGTGAACTAACCAAGAAAATGAATGGATAATAATTATGTTGTTTGGTAAAAAATCAGGCATCAAAAACCGCAATCGTGAACGTTATGAACGCGTTCGCAGATTGTTGTGGATTAAATGCGAATCTTGTGGTCAGTTGGTTTACTACAAAGACTATAAAGAAAATAAATATATTTGCCCACGTTGTGGCCGTGCTTTTATTATGAGTCCGAAACAACGTTTTGATTTGCTGTTTGATGATAATACATGGGAACGTTTAACACCGCCAAATGTATCTGACGACCCGTTAAACTTTGAAGACAGAATTTCTTACAAGGCGCGCTTGGAAGATGCGCGTTCTGAAACAGGCGCATATGACGCGGTTACGACAGCTGATGGTACAATTGGTGGTGTGCCTTCAACGGTATGTGTGTTAAATGGCTATTTCATGATGGGTTCTATGGGACGTGCTGCAGGTGATGCGATTGTTGCTGCAATTGAACACGCGGTATCAGAACACAGACCTTTTATTATGGTTACATCCAGTGGCGGTGCCAGAATGCAAGAAAATATCTTGTCTTTGATGCAGATGGCTCGTACAACGGTGGCTGTAAATAAATTACACGCAAATAAGATTCCTTATATTGTATTGCTGACAGATCCGACATTCGGGGGCGTAACCGCATCTTTTGCAATGCTGGGCGATATTCATATTGCAGAAAAGGGCGCACGAATTGGTTTCGCAGGTCGTCGTGTAATTGAACAAAATATTCGTGAAAAATTACCAAACGATTTCCAGACAGCTGATTATCTGTATGCACATGGTATGGTGGATATGGTTGTTGCACGTGGTGATTTACATGATACGATTGCAAATATCTTACAAGTATTGACCAAACAACCACGCGAACCTAAGACAATTAGTGTTACAACACCTGCAACAGATTCTTCCAAGAAAATCCGTGGTATGGGCGAGACGGAGGCATATGACAAAGTATTGCTTGCGCGTCATGAAAACAGACCTCATTTCTTGGATTATATAAACGGAATTGTTGATTGTTGGACATACTTGGCCGGGGACAGACTGTATGCCGAAGATGCCGCAATGGGTTCTGGTATTGGTTTTTGGCGTGGAATTCCTGCGGTAATTATCGGGCAAGAGCAGGGGCGTACAATTGAAACTCGTCAAAAGCATCGCTTTGGTATGCCAAATCCAGACGGTTATCGCAAGGCACAGCGTATGATGAAATTGGCAGAAAAGTTTAATTTGCCATTGATTTCATTGTTTGATACAGCTGGTGCATTTGCTGGTCGCGAAGGCGAAGAACGTGGTCAGTCCCAAGCTGTGGCATCATCTATTGCGATGGGATTGTCTGTGGCGACACCATATGTCGCAGTAAATGTAGGTCAGGGCGGTTCTGGTGGCGCAATTGCGATTGGAACTGGCGACCGTGTATTGATGATGGAAAACGCGATTTATTCTGTAATTGCACCAGAATCATGCGCAAGTATCTTGTGGCGCGATAATAATTTCAAGGCAACTGCTGCTGCTACAATGAAATTGACAGCAAACGATATGGCAAACCTGAACGTTATTGACGAGGTTATTCCAGAACCAGCAGGTGGTGCACATACAGATTGGCAGACAACAATGGAGTTGTTGGCAAACGCTGTGGCAAAACAGATTGCAGAATTACAAGAGATTCCGGCATCTGAATTACCATCGCGCCGTGCGGACAAGTTCTTGTCTATGACACGCGATGTTGAAATATATCAGCCAGAACATATTGGTGAAGAACATTAAAATATAGAATACCACCATATGGTGGTATTTTTTTCTTTGCAGATGTTGGAGAAAAATGCTAATATTCCCAATATCAGAAGGAATAGAGAATGCAAAAACCGCAGAAATCTACACACACACACACACACGGGTAGTTTTGCCGTGCCTATTTTTTATTACTAATTTCGCAGCATTCGCTGATGATGTTCCTGATTTAACGACTGCACTTCAAAATACATATACCGCATGCGTCGGAATTGATGACAGTTTACACGATATGAAGGTAATGGCAGGTATAAACACCGCCATAACTGGTGTTGGAACCGCTGCTGGTATCGGTGCGACGGCTGTTGGTTTTGTAAAACAGAAAACAGACAAAACGATTGAACAGTTAGAGAATTTACTTAAAGAAATGAAAGAGTTGTCCAACCAGTACAGTGGAAGTGAGCCGACAGATGCAGATAGACAAAACTTTATGAACGAATATAAAAATGGTTATAGTGCCGCATTAAAAGATAAAGAAACAGTTCAAAATCAAATTGACGAACTAACAAAAAAATCAAAGAACCTAGGTAATTGGCGTACAGGTTTATTGGCGGCAAATACCGCAACCAATATCGCAGGTGCTGCAATTGCCGGCGTAAACAAGGTTGATGATGATTTGCAGACACAAATCAATAATTGTATATCAGCAGTTCAGGCATTAAATAAAGCGACAATGGTTGCACGTATAAACGGTGAAGACATCAGCGAAGCAACAGAAATATATAACGCATGTCGTGAATATGAATTTATTGACGTCAGTCCGATAAACAAACGTGCTACAGGTGCGATGGTTGCATCTGCTGTTGGTGCCGGGGTTGGGTGGGCTGGAACAATCACCAGTGGTGTAGCAAACAGTGACAAAACCCGCAATGACAATACTGATACCGGTAAAAAGAAAGAAAAAAGTCTAAATACTGCGTCCAACATTATGGCAATCGGTGCGACTGCTGCATCTGCCACCGCCACTGTATTTAACGCGACACAAATCGCCGCGATTAAAAAAGTTGCAGCAGTATCAGAATCTTGCACGGGGGCATTAAAATGATAAAGAAAATACTATGTGCATTGTTAATATCCTTTGTATATAATATCGCGTATGCAAATATTTATATTTCTGCAGATGTCGCTGAAAAAGTAATTTTAGAACACATAGAAGAGCAAGGACGAATACCTGCATTGCAGGAATATAATACCCAACTAAAAGCCAGCGGTGATTCTACGATGTCTGCTGATGGTTTGTACAAAGTATGTATTGCTGCCGGATGGGATATAGAAAAAACAGAGTTCAAGGATAAGTGTGACATATTTGTTCAAGCATTAGTTGATGGAAGCTCGTATACTTATTACGAAGTTTGTGGTATGGACAAAGGCAAATCTGGCGGAACAGAATATTGTATCGAAGATGTGTTTTATTCGTTTTTTGGTAGCAGTAGTCAAGTTACGATGCTTCAAGCAGATGGATTGTGTAAAGAATATGCGCGCATAAAATACAATGATAACATAGAATGTTCTGGTGCAGTACGTTCTGGGATAATAAATCCATTGAATGATTATGTAAAATGCACTTCTAAATTAAAATCTGTATATTATGAATTTAAATTCGATGACGTCGCAGAAAGTTCTGATGCGGAAATATTACGTGGTGTACTGACGGGTGTCGGCAAAATGTATAATGTGACTTTATCGGATCCGGGTTGTAGTATTGAACGTATTATCAGTAATACAGCTTGTGCGATTGGATACAAAACAACAGATGCAACAATATGCGCAAACATAAACAATTCACTTGAGCGATTTGGTTATACCTCTGAAATAGGCAATGTATCACGCGCAGGATTGACTTCAGAAAAATTATGTCGTATTATGGGTGCATCAACTGTGAATAATAAGTTGAAAACTGCCTATGGAATACCAAATGATGTATTTTATGACAGTTTGATTCAATTGCAAGGTTCTGCTTCTCTAAAAGACGGCATCAAACAGTATATCGAAAATACAATTAAACCGGAACAGTTAGTTAGTTTTGATTGTATATCTAACACTATAAAAATTCGTTCTATCAAAGGTAAAAAAGATAATGATGATGTTTTGACATGTTATATAAATGGCAATCAAATAGATTTTGTTTTTGACGATTTAAGTGAAGCTAGTAAATTGCAACAACAATCTGGCAAAGAGGGTATGTCCTGTATCATAGAAGGGGGAACGTTTACGGGTAAGAGGTGCGTTAATTTAAATCAAGAACAGTGTGAAAAAATAGCAAAGTCTACATTGTTAATAGAAGATTGCCCCGAGTGTTCGTCTGTTTATTGGGATGGTAATATTTGTACTTTACCAAATGCTCAAACTGCAAACGTCTTAAAAAAAGGTTTGAATATCGCAATGATTGTTGGTGGTATGGCTATAAATGTTCTTGTTACTGTTGGAACAGGCGGAGTAAGTACAGCTGTCGGCGGGGGATTATTGTTTGTAGAAACAGCTGGTTCGCTCATAGAATTAGGTACAGAAATCAAAATGGATTTGGCTGCTGATAAATTCTTTGTTGAATCAGCACAATGCGATGATAAAAACTGTGCCAAAAACATAATAGGCAAACACCTGCAAAGATTGTCCAATTTCTATAGCAGATTAACAGCCACGGAAGAAAAAGCCATAGATAAAGAAATGGCAAGATTATTTATGTTAATCCCGGCGGAAGAGTTATTGACACTAGAAGCATTGGTGCAAATAGACCAAGAAAACGGTGGTAAAAAACTGGCTTCTGTAAAAGATAATCAAAAAGGATTTTTTGACCCTAAATCTTGGGAGCCAGAACAAATATGGCAAGCAGTTGGAACAACGATGCAAATGGCCAGCTTGTTCTATCAAATAGGTTCGTGGGCGTTTGGTAAATCAGGTAAGACAGCAAAGACTATGACAGAAGTTATAGATGTATTAGACGACAAAGCCGATGAAGCGATGAGAGTTATGTCTAGAAATTCTGATGAAGTTGTTGATGCGGCAGTATTTGGTACTAAAAATTCAGATGATGTTATTAGTACATTAAATGTTATTGATCGTTCTAAATTATCAATCGCAGATCAAGAATTTTATGATTTATGGAAAGCGTATGCACCAAAAGACCAGAGTTTTGAAGCTTTTAAGGCTATGTCGGGTGGCGATATTGTAAAAATGAGGGAAATGACAAAAACAATGAAAGTTTGGAGTTATGATGATTTAGTTAGAATAGAACAAGGAGATTTTGAAAGATTATTTAAAACAAGACCTGATATAGAGAGTTATTTTTATGCTAATGGTTACGATGCCATGATCTTTGAATTCCCTGAGGCACGAGCGATTTTGGATGCATCAGACGCAAGAGCAATAGCTGGTAATGTAAATATTCAATTTGAAAAAATGTTAGATGATTACGCAGAGTTGTCGGAAAACTTCAGAAAAGGATGCGGTGGAGATCCTGCATGCCTAGAAGAAGGGGCAAAACAATTAGCCGCTATGAGAGAAACTATGAGTAAAACAGATGGTTTTCAGGCATATATAGAAAGTGGAGCGACTGGCAATTATTCGACATTTGATTCAAATTTAGCACGAGTAAAAAGACAAAAGGAAGTCGATTTAAGTAGATTGGCAGAATATGATTATACTACAAATAAGATGATAAATGATTATAATTCTACAGCACAAATATATGAGACAACTGGCGATATGGATGCTTTGTATAAAGCAAATGATTTATATGATCAGGTATCTGTCAGACAAAAAATGTCAAACAATGCAAAAAATAATATAATAGAAGACGTTATTGTAGGTATGGAAAAATCTTCTCCTATGGCTACGGTTGATGAAGTCGCTTTAGAAAGAGCAAATCAAGTTAAAAACATTATTAATGATAATCCAAAATTTCAAAGGCTTAAACAAAATTATACAAATCTTTCAAATTCAGACCGTGTTCAGTTTGCTCAAGAATTAAGTGATGAGATCTTGCGTGTCAATGGCATAAAGTCAAATTATGTCATACCTGTTACGGGTGTTGACTACTCAGGAACAACTAATTTGGGGGGATTAGTCTCTTATAAGAACGACAAATATAAAATTTATATGGAGTTTGACCCGAATAAACTGAATTCGTTTGATGATTTTGTAAATACGGTTACTCATGAAATTGGTGGGCACGGTATTGAAAAACTTAATCCAAATGTAACTGCGGTTGGTGCACAAAGATTAGATGCGGGCAGAGGTATGATATCTGATAAATTCAATTTGTATAGGTTAGAAGCAACCGAACAGTCTGCCTATAAGGTTGGTGATGTAACACAGCGGATTGCTGGGTATTAATTACTGAACAACAAATAAACCCACCTGGCGGTGGGTGAATTTCTGGCGGAGCGTATAGGACTGTACTCCCCATCCCCTGCGGGGCGGGGATACCTCTATCCACTCGTAACGATTTGGGTGCGTTTCACTTCCCAAATCTACTTCGTATCGAACCTTTTACGGTTCTCGTCCAACGTCCGCTACATAAAATTACCCGCCGATTTGGCGGGTGAATTTTCTGGCGGAGCGTATAGGACTCGAACCTATGGACCAAAAATTTCGGTCACAGATTAGCAATCTGCTGCATTACCACTCTGCCAACGCTCCGTGCGTGGGTTATTATATATAAACACAAAAATAATTGCAAGCAGGAAAATATAAAAAATAAATAACCTTGACTTTCTGTGGGGAATTTTAGTATAATTTAGTGTGTAATGACAATCAAATTTATCAATTTTTACTGTTGTTGTTAGAACGCAATTTTTACTGCAAACTGTTTTGTTTGCAATCTGTACTCATTTTCAATACAATCCAATTATAA
>JAZRAD010000055.1:0-10017 GCA_045634405.1 Candidatus Enterousia sp. | reverse complement strand
CCTGTTTCAGTAAAAATTGATGGTGTACAACATGAATTCTCCAGCATTTCTGGTGTTCGTGAAGATGTTACAGATATTATCTTGAACTTGAAAGGTGTTTATTTCAAGGCCCTGACCGAAGGTCAACATAAGGCTTATTTGAAAGTCAAAGGCCCAGCAGTTGTCACAGCAGGTATGATTGAAACAGCTGGTGGTGTCGAAGTTATGAACAAAGATGCAGAAATTTGCACATTGGACAAGGGTGCAAATCTGGATATGGAAATCACATTGGGCACAGGTCGTGGATACGTTCCTGCATCACAACACGCAGATGGTTTGCCATTGGGTGTAATGCCTGTTGATTCTATCTTCTCGCCAATCTTGAACGTTGCAACAGAAGTTTTGCCAACACGTGTTGGTCAATCAACAGACTATGACAAATTGGAATTGACTGTTAAAACAAACGGTTCTGTTTCCCCAGAAGATGCAATCGCATATGCGGCACGTATTTTGACAGATCAATTGGTTGTCTTTATCAACTTTGAAGATCCTGCACAAATCGGTTCTGCAAATGACGAAGAAGCTGCAAAAGATGCATTGCCATTTGATCCAAAATTGTTAAAGCATGTTGATGAACTGGAATTGTCAGTTCGTGCAAACAACTGCTTGAAGAACGACAAAATCAACTGGTTGGGCGAATTGGTTCAAAAAACCGAAGCAGATATGTTGAAAACACCAAACTTTGGCCGCAAATCTTTGAACGAAATCAAAGTTCAATTGGAAGCCATGGGATTGGGATTGGGTATGGAAGTACCAGGTTGGCCACCAGAAAATATTGCAGAGTTGGCCAAGAAATACGAAGATCCTTATAAATAATTTTCGGGCAATGCCCGGAAATTATTTATAACCGGGCACCGAGAATTTGTTTTTCGGTCTTATTCGGGAACAATGTATTAATTTCTTGCAATTGCGGGGAATTTGTATAAAATAAAACAGAATTTTAATCCCACAATACTGAAATTTCGGGTTGTGGTGTCTCAAAAAAATCCCACTCGGCAGAGCAGGGCAGAAACAAAAGGAGTAATCAATGAGACATATGAAAGCAGGTCGTACATTCAATCGCGACACAAATGCACGCAAGGCCTTGTTTATTGGTTTGGCGAAAAACTTGATTGAAAAAGAACAGATTAAAACTACTTTGCCAAAGGCAAAAGATTTACGCAGTGTCGTTGAAAAACTGCTTACTCGCGCCAAGGTTGATACTGTTGCAAACCGTCGTTTGACAGCATCTGAATTGGGTAATTCTTCTGCTGCAACTGTTAAAAAATTGTTTGATGTTTTGGGTAAACGCTATGCAAACCGCCCAGGTGGTTATACACGCGTTTTAAAGGCTGGGTTCCGTTATGGTGACGCTGCGCCAATGGCAATCATTGAATTGGTTGACCGTGATGTAAATGCAAAAAAGGCAGCCACACCGGTTGAAACAGCAGAACCAGCAACAGCCGAAGTTGCAGAATAATTTTTGTTCTTGTTAAAAAAAATCCCCCGACTGGGGGATTTTTTATTGCTAAAAACTAAATAAACTCTTTTAAAATTTTTCTTGATATGATAAAATTGAATAAATTGGAAGGGATTTATTATGAAAAAAGCACTATTTTTATTGTTGGGCTTATTGTCTGTAACGCTTGATTCTTCTGCAGTTGCGGCGACTGCACGCGCCAGTCGTGCGGGTTCTGGTGGGGCGGCTGCAAATGCGCCTGCAACCAAGACAACTGCGGCGCGCGCTGCGGTAAATACACGTACTGCGCCACGTGCGGCGGCACCAACAGCGACGACTGGTGGTCGTACAACTGCAGCACGTAGTGCAAAACCGGCTGCAACAACAGCACAACCAAAAACTGTGGCGGCGCGTGCGGCAACGCAAAAGGTTATTGGTTCTGGAACCAAAGTTGCGGGCGCTGCAAAAAATATTGTGGTCAGCGAAGAATGTCAGGCAAAATACGACGGCTGTATGGATGCTTTCTGTATGCTGGACAATGAAAGTGGTGGCAGATGTTTGTGCAGTGACAGAAATACAGATTTGGACTATATTTTGAATGAAATTGAAAAGCTGGATGAACAGTCTTATCAAATGGCGACGCTGGGTGTTGAAAAGCTGGAAATGGGCGCAGATGCAGACGAAGCGATTGCAGCGGCAAACGCTGTGGCCGATTCGTTAAAGCGACCAGAAGCCAAAAAATCTGCACGTGAAGCATTGGATTTGTCTGCGTGGAATGTTGTTGATGATGATGTTACTGAAGATGAAGTTTTTGATGCGTCTTCATCCGGTAAAATGATGACTCCGATTGATGGCAAAACTGGCGATGCGTTGCATTTGGCGGCGGCCGATTTGTGCAAGGCGCAGATTCCAGAATGTGCCAAAGATATCAATATGTTGCAAATGATGTATGGTCAGCGTATTAAATCTGACTGCGCGGCGTATGAAAACAGTCTGAAACAAAAGAAAACACAAAGCGCACAAAAATTGCAAACAGCAGAACGTGCCCTGCGCGAGGCGGCATTGGAACAATATCAAAATGCGAACAAGTTTGATTTAGGTCAGTGTACAATCAAATTCAAAGAATGTATGCAGACAACGGCTGGTTGTGGAAACGATTTTTCGTCCTGTGCGTCGGTTGTTGCGTCTGATACAACAAATGTTAGAAAAAGTTCTTCGAATTCGAACATGAATTATAAAATAGAAGGTGCTGTTACTCATATTGAAATTTCTGCATCTACATATGATACATTGGTTGCGAAAAAGCCATTATGTGAAAATGTGACAAAGCAATGTACCAAGGTTGCGTCTCAGGTTTGGGATACATTCTTGAAAGAGGTTGCACCACAACTGAAATCAGCAGAACTGATTGCCGAAGACGATGCAAGACAAAACTGTATCGGTAATATTTCAGAATGTTTCCAAAAGGCATGTAAAGACACAATGGATCCAAAAGATCCGGATGGTTCGTATGATATGTGCTTGTCACGTCCGGAAACAATGTTAAATGTTTGTAAGGTTCCATTAAATGCCTGTGGTATTGATGCAACAGATGCTGCTGCTGCGCAAAAATCGCAGATTTGGGATTTTGTTGTTGCGCGTCTGAATGCGATCAAGGTTGATGCGTGTACAACAGAAGTCAAAGAATGTATAACGGCCGAAGATGTTTGTGGTAAAGATTATTTGAATTGTATCGGTTTGGATAATTATACAATTATAAATATGTGCCATCGTGATAAATTGACTGCATGTTATTCACGTGGTGGATCTGAAGATGACCAAACAGAATATATATATTCCGTTGTCCAAGGATTGATGTTGAATATTGATAATGAATTCTTGGCACAGTGTCAAAAGGCAGCGGATGAAGCGATGATCAAAGTTTGTGGTGATACGCAAAATTGCGACAGTATGACAATTACAGAAGGTGTTGGTGCAAATGCTTTGGAATATAAGGTTTGTGAATATACACCGGTATCGCCAACAGAGACAGTGGTAGGGAAAGTGACAATCAAAACACCAAAAGTCACTGATAAAAAATATGATGACAATGGTAATAAACTGGTTTCTATTGGGGCAAGTGAACGTGTAGAAGATGTTGTTGCAAAAACAAGCGATATATATGCCTATTATAATTGTAAACCGGATGTTACATTGATTCCAGATGAAGAATTATTGGGGCAATTGGTGTACGAAGAAGGGCAAATGTTCGAAAACAAGTTGAGTGCCGGAGATCAGGATTCCGAATGGTATAAAAAAATGAAGAAGTACGCAAATTCTCCAGCTGGAACAGTAGAGCATGTAAAGTTCAAAACATATAAAGCGTTGTATGATTTAATGGATCGAACAATAGAACAAGACACTATAAAATATAAATATAAGTCATATACTGGGTATAAACAGTTTGCTGGTGTTATTGATGGTGTTGTAAACTGGGGAAAATTACACGCTGTTGTAACAGATGACTGTGATGGTGATGGTCAAGAAGATTATGCCGGTGGTGGTTCTTATTTGTGTATAACAGGTCAAAATGACATTGTACAGACGCAGAATTTGGGGCAAAATGGTGTCGCAAAACAGGAACAAATTTTATCTGATGTTGGTTCTTTGATGAACAGTATTAATAATACGATTGCTGCGATTGAATCAGATCCAACAGTTCAATTCTGTATGACAGGACGCAAGGTTCAAGGATTGAAGATTTTTAACGAAGACGGCACCCAAAAAACAAGGGCTGAATCTGGCAGCAAGGAAGTTAAAACAGAGGCTCGTTTCCCAAATCTGATTGATACGATGAAGGTGACTGTCGCACAGTCTGCATTTAAAAAGGCACAAGATAACTATAATAAAAAGTACAAGGAACTGGATACGCAAATGCGCAAGGATAATGTAAAATTGGCAGAGCGTATTGCACAGGTTCGTGAAAAACGTGAAATGGAAGATAGAGCTGAAGTTGCTGCACGTGCATGCTTGAATTTGGGTATGAGTGCTGCGTTGCCTGTATCTTCTGGCAGTGGCGGTTCCAAAGATGCCCAAGGTTATACTGCGGTCAGCAAGAATGATGATCCATACTATCGTGAAACTGTGACAACAACATTTAGTCCAACAACATTGATTTGTAAAAAATGTACCCGTATTCAGACATGTACAAAACAGGCAGGTTACAAGGATTGCTGTTTGGTTGATTCGCGTCATTGTAAAGAATGGGCAGAGCCTGTTGAAACATGTGAAGAAACGCAATACTAATAATGAATGTTGGTACGAAATATAATTTTATTTGCATTTGCATTATGCACCGTTTTAAATAACGGTGCATTTTGTGCAACTGCACGCGGACGCGTCGTACAACAAAATAATCAAACACAATCAACAACATCCGCACGTGCAGGGGTAAACACACGTACTGCGCCACGTGCGGCGGCACCTGCGACGACGGGTGGGCGTACAACCGCGGCACGCAGTGCAAAACCGGCTGCAACAACACCACAGCCAAAAACTGTGGCGGCGCGTGCGGCAACGCAATCTGTGATAAATACCGGTACCAAACTGGCAGAAAGCGCATCTGCAACCGTCGCATCAGACTGTCAATCGTTATATAACGCATGTATGGATAATTTCTGTATGCTGGATAATTTTGATGGTGGTCGTTGTGTGTGCAGTAATAGATATGGTTCATTTAATAAATTATTGTCTGAAATAGACGATATAAAAATGCAGGCATATAAACTGGAAACAGTTGGTGTTGAACAGATTGAATCTGTGGTCACAAAAAATCCGGCATTGGAAATGGAAAATATGTCCAATGTGGCGAAAAAAGAAATAAATTACGCGTTGGAAAATGGCGAAATTGGCGATGCGTTGCGTGAATCTGCGCATGAAACATGTGTGCGGCAAATCCCACAATGCAGTGCCAAAATGGCAATTTTACCGGCAATGTATTCTGGGCGTATAAATTCTGATTGTGTGGGATATGAAAATTCGTTAAAGCAATTACGAACGGATGCAAAACAAAAATTGCAATTGGCCGAAGGCAACCTGCGTGAAATTGCGTTGGATTCTGCAAAAAATGCAAATAAGTACGATTTGGGTCAGTGTACAATTGAATTCAGAAAATGTATGCAAAAACCTGATGTTTGTAACGCGAACTTTACAGGATGTGTTGATACGGTGGAAATGGCTAAATCGCGTGTTAAAAATACACAAAGTGAAGAAATTGTTACAATTCCTGGGTCAACGGCGGGTCTGTTTATTTCAAAATCAATGCATGAATCATTGCAGGCCAAGTCAGTAATATGTGCGCCTGTATTGGAAAATTGCGTCAAGGTACGCGACCAGGTGTTCAATTCTTTCTTGGCAGATTCTGCGCCGTCGTTACAGGTTGCGGAAAACTTAGCAGAATATGATGCGCGTACGAATTGTATCAAATCTGTTTCTGATTGTTTCCATAATGCATGTCGCGATAATATTGACCCAAATGATCCAGATGGTTCATATGACGCGTGTTTGACACGACCGGAAATGATGCTGACCATGTGCAAGCCCCAGTTGGATATTTGTGGTGTTGATACGACGGACGCAAAATCTGCGAAAAAATCTCAAATTTGGGAATTTGTGTTGGCGCGTTTGGCGGGGATGAAGGTTGACGCATGTACATCTGATTTAAAAAATTGCCTGGCTGATGAAAACAGGTGTGGGGCTGATTATTCTAATTGTGTCGGTTTAAGTACTGAACAAGTAATTAAAATGTGCCCGTATGATAAATTACTGGGGTGCAAAGATGTTTATGGTGAAGATATTAAATCAAATGCTGTGTATGAAAAATTATATGCAACTGTTCAAGGTATTATTTTAAATATTGATAATGCAATGCTGGCAACGTGTCAGGCGGCGGTGGACGCGGCGGCATATCGCGCATGTGGGCCAGATTTGGATTGTGCCGGATTGGTTGATTTGGAAACAATTGGTGCGACGTCGCTAGATTATAAAATTTGTGAGGCAAGTGTCACAGAAAAAAGTATGGATGTCACCGATACATGTTATCGTGATGTCGCTTTAATCCCAGATAGTAACCTTGGGCGTGTAGAGGGTGGTGAAACAGGTAAGATTGGCAAGATAGCGACGGTAGTTCCTGTTGTTGAACCGATGATATACTGGTCAGAATTAAATATTGATTCAAATGGTTTGTTAGCTGGTGTTGATGATTATATTGCAGAACTTGATGAAGATGGAACAAAGAAGCTGACCGAAGCACAGCGTGAACGCTTGATGTCCGAATTACGATTATTGCAAAATAGTATATCTTCTATTAAAGATATTATTCAATTAGATCCCATTGTTGACGCGTGTATAAATGGTCGCAGTATAAATGGCGTTGGTTATGAAAAAGTTGGACGTTTCCCGAATATTACAAATAGTACAATGATAATGTTGTCTAATAAATTATTACAACGTGCGAAAAATAATTATTATGCCAAATATGATGAATATACGGAAAAATCTATGCAAGATAGTGTAAAAATCGTGGAACGTATTTACAAAAATCGTGATGAAAATGCCAAGGATGCACGTCGTGAAATTGCGCATTATTCATGTGTAAGTTTGGCAGAAATGTCTGCTTTACCAAAACAAAAAAAAGGTAGTTCTAGGGTGGGTGAGGCGTTGTGGACCGCGTCTGCTATAGTGGCTGGTACTGCGGCGGTTTGTGCGGCAACAATCCCCGCCACATGGGTTGCGGGCATCGCCTGTGCTGTTGTTAATGCGATTGTCGCTGGGGTTTTGGCCGTTGTTGCTGCTGCATATACGACTGCTAATCCTTATCTGGATAATACAGCGGAAACATCAATAAAAGAAGAATATATGGGTTCTTATAAAATTATGGAATATAATCATAAAGAAGATATTACAACGATATTTGATCCGATAAAACTAACATGTGAAAAGTGTGTTGTAACAACACATTGCAATAAGGCTATAAATACAGGTGAAAGCTATGCAGAGTGTCTTGAATGGAAAGAACCATTGCCAAAAACCTGCACAACCATTCAGTTTTAATTGAAAACCCTTGTCATCCTGCCCCCCTTTGTCACTCCTGCGCAGGCAGGAGTGGGCCCATACAGTGTTCGCAACGCGAACCAAAAACGAACATTGTACAAGTTCGAATACCATAAATTTCATAGACTCTATCCCTGCCTTTGCGGGGATGACAAAACATGCCTTTGCAGGGATGACAAAGGAAGAAAAAACATCGTCATACCGGCGCAGGCCGGTATCCATTGCCCCGCAGGGACAAAATAATAATTCCACCAGCAACCACTAAAAAAATATTTATTTTTTCTTGATTTTTTTGGTGGGGTGGGGTATTATACGGGCACGCACATCGTGCGAAGAACACAACCATTCTGCAAAATTTGTGTCCAGAATACATTCTGGTCTGACCGCAGGTGGTGAGGATAACAACACAAAAAAGGATAAAATCATGGCATTGCCAACATTTACAATGAAACAGTTGATGGAAGCTGGTGTGCACTTTGGTCACCATACTCGTCGCTGGAATCCATTGATGACACCATATGTTTATGGCGTTAAAGATAAAATTCATATCATCAATTTGAACAAAACTGCACCACTGTTGCACCGTTCTTTGGTCGCATTAGAAGCGATTGCTGCTGCTGGTGGCAAGGTTCTGTTCGTTGCTACTAAACATCAAGCAAAAGATATCGTAAAAGATGCTGCTGAACGTTGTGGTCAATTCTATGTTAATAACCGCTGGTTGGGTGGTATGTTGACTAACTGGACAACAGTTTCACAGTCTATTCGTCGCTTGAAGAAAATGGAAGCTGATATTGAAAACGCTGAAAAATTAGGTCTGACAAAGAAAGAAGTCGGCGTTATGACCAAAGAAGTTGAAAAACTGCGTGGTATCTTCGGTGGTATTATGGAAATGCATGGCACACCACAGGCAATCATTATTATTGACGTGCCACGTGAAATGAATGCTGTTCGCGAAGCAAAGAATTTGGATATCCCAACAATTGCTATCTGCGATACAAATGCAAATCCAGAAATGGTTGACTATCCAGTTCCAGGTAATGATGATGCAGCGCGCGCAACACAGTTGTATTGTGACTTGTTCGTAGATGCAATTCTGTCTGGTATTGAAAAACGTTTGGGCGGCGCAGCAGGTAAAAAAGTTGAATCTGATATGCGTGCAGATGCAGCAGATGAATTAGAAGATGAAATCAAGGAAAAAGAAGCCAAGATTAAATCTAAGACATCCGAAGCACGTGCAGAACGTCGTGGTAAATTGGCGGAAAAAGCCGATAAATAATATTTCATAAGTGTGTGGGGGATTTGTCCCCACACAACAAGATTCTTTTTAATCATAGAAAGGGGATAAACAATGGCAGAAATTACAGCAAAATTGATTCAGGAACTGCGTGAAAAAACAGCCGCAGGTATGATGGATTGTAAAAAAGCCTTGATGGAAAATGATGGTGATATCCAGGCCGCAGCAGACTGGTTGCGTCAAAAGGGTATTGTAAAAGCAGCATCCAAGGCTGGTCGTGTTGCTGCATCTGGTTTGGTGACTGTTGTAAAATGTGACAATATGGGTTGTGTTGTCGAAGTTAATGCAGAAACAGACTTTGTTGCTAAAAATGAAAAGTTCCAAAAGTTGGTTGCAGATGTCGCAGCCAAGGCTGTTGAATTAAAGGGTGATTTTGATGCAACAATGGAAGCAGTAAAAGATGATATCGCTGCGACAATTTCAACAATTGGTGAAAATATGAACTTGCGCCGTATTGCCAAGGTAGAAGGCGATAAAGTATTTACATATATTCACAACGCATTGGTTCCAGGTATGGGGCAGATTGGTGTTGCGGTTGCAATTAATGGTGAAGATGCCAAAATCGATGAAATCGGTTCAAAGGTTGCAATGCATATTGCGGCAACAAAACCTGAATTCATGACAGTTGCAGATGTTAATCCAGAAGCGGTTGAACGTGAAAAGAAAGTGTTCATTGAATCTGGTGCAACAGCTGGTAAACCAGAAAATATCGTTGAAAAAATGGTTGAAGGCCGTATTAAGAAATACTATGGCGAATCTGTTCTGGAAGAACAGCCATTTGTTATGGATCCGTCCAAGACTGTCAAAGAAGTTATTGCCGAAGCCGGTGGTAAATTGGCAGGATTTGCGTTCTATGTACTGGGCGAAGGTATTGAAAAACGTGAAGATAACTTGGCCGATGAAGTCGCAAAGATGTTAAAGTAAGAAAATCCCCCGTTGGGGGGATTTTTGTGGTTTATATAACATTTAATGGGGTGGAAAGCATATGGAACGGCATGTCGTTTTCAGTAATAAATCAGAGATAACCAGTGATCCCAGATTGAATCCAATTTGTCAAGATTTTGTTGTGACTGCGCCCGATGGAAAAAAATACAATCGAAGTTGTATGAATATGGATGCGCTGTTCAAGCCGGGTGATGTTATCAAGGTGTATACA
>JAZRAD010000054.1:0-3391 GCA_045634405.1 Candidatus Enterousia sp. | reverse complement strand
TTCCGAACCGGTCGGTTCTTCGTCCGACACAGGGGAAAATAAAAAAACAACCACAAGCGGGTTGTTTTTTATTTATCTGGTGGCCCTGGTCGGACTCGAACCGACACTCCTTGCAGAACTTGATTTTGAGTCAAGCGCGTCTACCAATTCCGCCACGGGGCCGTCGCATCAAAAGCCAATTACTTAGGCGGCTTTCTTTGCTTCAACTTTTTTTACCAAGCGGGCACTGCGATTCGCCTTGTGTGCAGGCTTTTTTGCAGGTGCAGCTGGTTTGCCAGCTTTCTTTTCAATGGCTTTTTTAATCGCAGCCATATCTGCTGTCAAACGTGATACTGGTTTCGACATTACATATGCATCCAAACCGCCATGCTTGGTCAATGTGCGCAAACCAGCAGTTGAAATGCGTAATGAAAAATCACGTCCCAAAATATCACTGTGGAACTTTAATGTTTGAAGATTTGGCAAGAATGTACGTTTTGTACGACGATGAGAGTGGGAAACATTCATCCCAACTTCTGTTTTCTTACCTGTAACTTTACATACACGTGGCATAATACTTATCCTTAAATTATTATATAGCGGACTAAATTTATAATAAAAATATAGAAAAGTCAAGCATTCTTTTAATATTTTTTATATATGCGTGTTATGTTCGGGCGATAACAGGTCTGTTATTACCTTGGCAGGCGTAAATGTTGTGGCCGGAACCGATACAAAAACCGTGTTCCACTTTGACATTGCACCGTTCCACAGGCCTGGTCTTTCCATGGCGCGCAGTGGCTGACCGTTCTTGGACTTTTCAGATATAAACCCAGTCGCAGGGTCAATAAATTCTGTTAAATCAAATTTAGTTCCATTGTATTTATATGGCATACAGACGATGTCTACGGGGTTAAAGAACTGACCATCATGCAAGATGTGTTTGTTTTCGTCTGATATTTGACCAGGTTCAACAATTTGCAGGCTGATTGTGCCGTCTGAATTTTGTGTCCAGAATGGGCCACCACCAGGTGCGCCAGTATTGCGAACCATACCGCATACACGCAATGGGCGGTTTAAAATATCGCGAATTTGTTCATGGGCAAAGTTTTTAATGCCCAAGTTTTGTGATATAAACAGGCTGATTTCGTCCATGTCTGCATCGCTGTTGTCAATGTCGCGAATGTATTTGAATATTTTCTGTTGCAGTTTTATTGCCAAGCCTGCCAATGCTTTTTTATGTCTAATTGTATCTGTGCGGTTTGATGCTGGGCATACATTGTCTATATTTTTAATAAAGATAATATCAGCGTCCAAATCATTCAGGTTTTCAATCAATGCGCCATGACCAGATGGGCGAAATAACAGCGTACCGTCTGTGTTACGGAAAGGCGTGTTGTCTGGGTTTACTGCAATCGTATCTGTCTGAGATTTCTGGGTGGACAGGCTGATATTATACTTTGTATTAAATTGCGTTTCGTATTCTGGGATAATATTTGCCAACAGTTCTTGGAATCCAGATATATGTTCTGGGGACACGGTAAAGTGTATATTTACAGTGTTCTTAGATTTTGCGTATTGTGCGCCTTCGGCCAAGTGTTCTGCCACAGCGGTTATGCCGTTGTTGCTGTCGTGGTGGAACTTTAATAATCCCTTGGGCAGGTTGCCATAGTTTAATCCGCGTTTCGTTACAATACATTCAATAATATCAAAATCAGTCGGATTTTCTGGCAGGTGTTTTATCAGGTCTTTATAAAATGCAAATTCTGTTAGTTTGTTGATGATCGTTTGGCTGACTTTATTATGTGTGCCAGATTGCAGGTATTCAAACAAATCTTTGAACATACGGGTTGCCGCGCCAGATGCAGGTACAAATTTTACAATATTATAATCGTCTGCGTTTGCGTCAAAGTATTCTGCGTATTCATCAGACAGCATTTCCATAACACCATTGTCAATCACAGCTGCAGATTTAATATCTATATATGGAAAACCATTTTGAAAGTCTGTCATTTGCTGTTGGATTGTGTTTAGGTTCAGATTGTGTTTGTTTATTTGCTGAATATCTGTGTCTGTGAATTGTGTCATTTTATACCTTCCTTGTCGGGCTTATTTTAGAACAAAAAATATGGCGGTGCAAGGGTTGGTATTCGTTCCTGTGTCTTGACAGGCGATTTTATGGCACTATATATACCGCAGAAATAAAAATAGATTACAAGGAGCATATCTTATGAATCCAGATGATTTACAAGAAACGCCACAACAGGCCATCGCAAAATACACAACTGACTTTACCAAGTTGGCCGCAGATGGAAAATTAGACCCTGTGATTGGGCGTGATGAAGAAATTCGCCGTACGATTCAAGTGCTAAGCCGTCGTACAAAAAATAACCCTGTGCTGATTGGTAATCCAGGGGTTGGTAAAACTGCAATCGTAGAAGGATTGGCAACACGTATTATTTCTGGTGATGTGCCGGAAAACTTGCTGAACAAGCAGTTGTTGTCGCTGGATATGGGTGCGTTGATGGCAGGCGCATCATATCGCGGGCAATTCGAAGGTCGCTTGAAAGCAATATTAAAAGCAGTCAAAGACGCAGATGGTAAAATCATCTTGTTTATTGATGAATTACATACATTGGTCGGCGCAGGCAAGGGCGAAGGCAGTATGGATGCTGCGAACCTGTTAAAGCCAATGTTGGCGCGTGGTGAATTGCACTGTTTGGGTGCGACGACATTGGATGAATATCGCCAATATATTGAAAAAGACCCGGCACTGGCGCGTCGTTTTCAACCTGTATATGTTGACGAGCCAACAGTTGATGACACAATTTCAATCTTGCGCGGTTTAAAAGAAAAATACGAAGGGCATCATGGTGTTCGTATTGCAGACGCTGCGCTGGTGTCTGCGGTTAAATTATCGAATCGATATATCACAGACAGATTCTTGCCAGACAAGGCAATTGACTTGATTGACGAAGCGGCTGCGCGCGTTCGTATTGAAATCGCGTCAAAGCCTGAAAAGTTGGACGAAGTTGACAGACATCTGGTACAACTTAAAATCGAACAGCAGGCATTAAAGAAAGAAAAAGATGACGAATCCAAAAAACGTTTGGCAGATTTGGAAAATATTATTAAAAGTGTTGAGGCAGAGTCCCGTGAACTGACCGCCCAATGGCAGGCAGAACAACAAAAAATGCGCGGATTGTCTGATGCGATGGCTGCGCTGGATGCGGCCAAGGCCGAAGTTGCAACTGCGATGCGCAATGGTGACTATGAAAAAGCGTCTGCATTACAATATGGTAAAATTCCAGAACTGGAAGAAAAAATCGCAAAAATGAATGCAGATGCCAAGGAATATAAGACTGTTTTGCCAGAACATATTGCGACTGTGGTCAGTAAATGGACAGGTGTT
>JAZRAD010000053.1:0-10904 GCA_045634405.1 Candidatus Enterousia sp. | reverse complement strand
TAAATTTATTCTACAATTTATTACGATATGACATTGAATTTTGTATTTTTTAGTTCTATCTCATCCCCGTTGGGGGAATAATTTATCACGCATTTTCTTTACAAATATTATAAACCGTTATAGAATAGAATCCAAATTTATGAACAAAGGATAATAAAAAATGTTGGATATGAAATTTATTCGCGAAAACCCAGACGTGGTTAAAAAAGCATGCGAATTAAAAGGCATGACAGATTACACAGATGAGATATTAAAACTGGACGCACGCGTTCGCGAATTAAAAACTATCACTCAAAGCAAGACAGCAGAAAAAAATAAAATCACACGTGAAATTCCAACCGCCACAGACAAGGCGCCACTGATTGCAAAATCCAAAGAAATAAATATGGAAATTGCAAACGATATGGCAGAACTGGCAGAACGCGAAAAAGAACTTGATGAATTACTGCATTGCGTTCCACAAATCCCAAGCGCAGACACACCATTTGGTCGTGACGATTCTGAAAATGTCGAAGTCCGTCGTATCGGCACACCACGTGAATTTGACTTTACACCACGTCCACAGTGGGAATTGTTGGAAATGAACGATTGGTACAGACCAGAAAAAATCGCATCTGTTTGTGGCACACGCACATACGCCCTGTTTGGTGAAGCCGCAGAACTGGAACTGGCAATTCAAACATACGTGATTCAAAAACTGATTGCCAAAGGATTTACATTTGTGAACTGTCCTGCGATAACAAAACCACAGACAATATTTAACGCGGGTCACTTCAAGGGAACAGATGTATCTGTTATGAATAACGATGTATTTATGCTGACTGATACTGACAGATGTTTGGCCGGAACTGCGGAAATTATCTTGAATTCACTGCACAGTGACGAAGTGTTAAATGAAAAAGAACTGCCAATTAAATATGCTGGTTTTTCACCATGTTTCCGCAAAGAAGCAGGTGCCGCTGGTCGTGACACCCGCGGAATTGTTCGTATACACCAATTTAACAAGGTTGAACAATATATCTATTGTACACCTGAACAATCCGATGAAATGCACGAACATTTGTTAAACAACCTGTGTGAAATTATGGAAGATTTGGAATTGCCATATCGTGTTATTATGGCATGCACAGGCGACATGGGATTCAACAAAGTAAAGATGCACGATGTCGAAGCCTGGTTCCCCAGTGAAAACACATATCGCGAATTGGGTTCATGTTCGTCAATTGGTCAATTCCAAGCACGCAGAACAAATACCAGATATCGCGCAACAGACGGCAGCATGCAATTCTGCGCAACATTGAACAACACAGGCATTGCCCTGCCACGTGCAATTGTACCTGTTATTGAAAACCACCAAAACCCAGACGGTTCTGTAAATATACCAAAGGCACTACAACCGCTGATGGGTGGACGCACAAAAATCGGTGGAAAACACTAATAAAAAACGCCCGTTTGGGCGTTTTTTTATCTACAAAAAGATTGCGCAAAGCCTATAAACGGACGTATTAAACATTTCGCAGATTCATATTCTAAATCCTCTTCCAAATTTTTGATAGTATCAAGAATAATTTTTGAAAAAGTATCACTGTGACCATCATACATCCAACATTGTACAGCCATACAAAAATATTCATATTCTTTACCGTTTCCTGCCACAAATGCCGCATTTGCACCTTTCATAACCATCTGCGTTGGATTTTCAACCCTTTCATACCCCCCGCTAAAATCTGCCATACGATTTTTACGTCCATATTCTGCTGCACGTTCATGCCACGATTTTTCCGTTGTTTCACGTGAAAAATAAGCATCAGGATTTTTTGCAACATTTTCCATAAATACCAGGCTGCGGGCTGCATCACAACGCTGCTGTAAACTCATATTTTTCCAACAACGTTTCATACGAACACGCGCCAAATCAGCATAGTTTTTTAACCCCTGTTTAATCGCATTGCGAACATCTGCTTCTTTATATTTTTTATTCATGAATAAATACCCTTTAATTATTTTACACAAAAATAATAGCCCAAAAGCACAAAATGTCAACACATATCTAATATTTCTTGAAATCTATAAAAAATGGGTATACCCTGTACTAGAATTTCAAAAAATATGGGGAAATCTTATGAAGATACGCAATATTGCAATTATTGCTCACGTTGACCATGGCAAGACGACTTTGGTTGACAATATGTTAAAACAGGCCGGCACATTTCGTGAAAACGAAAAAGTCGAAGACCGCGTTATGGACAGCGGTGATATTGAACGCGAACGCGGCATTACAATTTCTGCGAAACCTACATCAATTCAGTGGGGCGAATACAAAATCAACATCGTTGACACACCTGGGCACGCAGACTTTGGTGGCGAAGTAGAACGCATTCTGTCTATGGTTGATGGCGTAGTATTGTTGGTCGACAGTGCCGAAGGTCCCCTGCCACAAACCAAGTTTGTATTATCCAAAGCTTTGAAATTGGGTCTGCGTCCAATTGTATGTATTAACAAAGTTGACCGTTCCGACGCACGACCAGACGAGGTTTTATCAGAAACATTTGATCTGTTTGATAAACTTGGTGCAACAGATTCACAACTTGATTTCCCATATTTATATTCTGTTGGCCGTGATGGTTGGGCTGTACGCGATTTAAACGATGAAAGAAAAGATTTAACCCCACTATTCCAATTGATTGTTGACCATGTACCTGCCCCAGATTGCAATGGTGAACGTTGCCAACTGGACGCACCATTTACAATGCTGGCAACTACATTAGAAGCAGACCCATATGTTGGCCGTATTTTAACCGGCAAAATTGAATCTGGTACTGTTCGCGTTGGTCAGTCTGTCAAGGCAATCAACCGCAATGGCGAATTTATTGAAAATGCCAAAATTACAAAAATCATTGAACATCGTGGTGTTGAAAAGATTTCTCGTGATACAGCATCTGCTGGCGACATTGTTGTTGTGGCTGGTTTTTCCAAGGCAACTGTGGCAGATACATTATGCGACCCAAGTGTTACAGAACCAATTCCTGCGATGCCAATTGACCCACCTACCCTGACAATGACATTCTTTGTAAACACATCGCCATTGGCTGGTAAGTCTGGTAAAAAACTGACATCACGTATGATTGGCGAAAGACTGTTCAAAGAAGCAGAAACAAACATCGCATTAAAAGTTGAACAAAGTGAAAACAACGAAGCATTCGAAGTTTCTGGTCGTGGTGAATTACAACTGGGGATTTTGATTGAAACAATGCGTCGCGAAGGATTCGAACTGTCTGTATCGCGTCCACGCGTTGTTATGATTGAAAATGAAAACGGCGAAAAACTGGAACCAATCGAAGATGTTGTAATTGATGTTGACGATGAATTCAGTGGTGTTGTTATTGAAAAAATGACAAAACGCAAGGCAACAATTACAGAAATGAAAGCATCTGGTGGTGGCAAAACACGTATTGTATTTTCTGCGCCATCACGCGGTCTGATTGGTTATTTATCAGAATTCCGTACAGACACACGCGGCACAGGTATTATGAATCGTGTATTTGATAAATACGATGTATATCGTGGTGCAATTCAGCAATATCGCCCAGGCGTATTGGTTTCTATGGAAAAAGGCAGTGCTGCAACATATGCCCTGTTTAACCTGCAACCACGTGGCACATTGTTTATAGAACCACAAACCGAAGTATATTCAGGTATGATTATCGGCGAACACAGCAAAGAAAACGATTTAGAAGTCAACCCAATCAAAGGTAAAGAATTGACTAATATGCGTTCTGTTACAGCAGACGAAAAATTGTTCTTAGCACCTCCACGCCGTATATCTTTGGAAGAAGCCCTGTCATATATCTTGGACGACGAATTGGTTGAAATCACACCAGACACAATTCGCCTGCGCAAGAAAGAACTGGACAGCAATACTCGTAAAAAATTGAAAAAGCATACCGAAGAATAAAAAAGAATAAAGCCATGAACATAAAAAAACATGGCTTTTTTTATTTAAATATGCAACAATACCCACATGACAAAGCGTCTATTTTTATTTGCAGGTTACCATCCAAAAAACATCGTTGATGATGCATTGGTGTATTATGTACAATCGCTTTCAAAGTTTGGTGATGTTGTATTGTGTATGGATTCTGACTGCCCTGCTGCTGAATTATCAAAAATTGAAAAATTCACAAAACACACTATGGCTATTCGTCATGGCGAATACGACTTTGGTTCATACAAGCGCGCATATTTATGGGCATTGGAAAACCTTGACATTTCTGATTATGACTTTGTGTATTTGGTAAATGATTCTGTATATGGTCCATTTTATGATATGGCAAAATATTTCAACGCCATGGAAAATATGGGACACGACGCGTTTGGCATTGTATCAAAGCGACATAAAATAAAACCACATATTCAGTCTTGGTTTATCGGCACGAACAAGAAAGTATTTTTATCTGCGTGGTTTGATGAATTTATGAAGCAAATCACAAAACTGCAAGACAAAGGTCAAATAACCAGCAAATATGAAAATGGCTTTTCAAAATTGGTAACAGACAATGGACACACATGGTCTTGTTTGTATTCTGTATACAATCGCGGTGTATATAACAAAATTAAAAAGTTATATAAATCCGGTATGCCTTTTATGAAGAAAGTCGCATTTACACGTAATCATGGCGGACTGGGGCGTCAGGTTTTGTATGTACTTAAACACACAGACCCAAAACTGTCAGAAAAGATTCTGTCATCTGCAAAATGTCAGTATGGCGAAAAACACATAGATTGGTTTTTAACACGAAACCCAATTACCGTCACATACAGAAAGATAAAACACGCATTATACAAACTGTTTATCGAGGGAATATGACAAAACACACCAAACAAAATCTTAAACGCATAGCTGTTATTACAATGGCGCGCAACGATGATTTTTTTCTGTCGCGTTGGATTAAATATTATGGCGACCTGTTTGGCACAGAAAATTTATATATATACTTGGACGGTACAGACCAACACATACCAGAAAATGCACAAAATGCGCATATAACAAAACTGCCACATACAAATATGTCACGTTCGTCAGGCGACAAATACAGAATCAATTTAATATCAGACTTGGCAAATAAATTATTAAAAGAATACGATATTGTAATTGGCTGTGATTGTGATGAATTTCTAATTGTCGACCCAAAACTAAATACAAATTTACACGAATATTTATCATCAAAAAAAATCAAAACAACACTATCTGGATTGGGCTTTGACATTGGTCAACATTTGACACACGAAAAGACACTTGATACATCCAAACCATTTCTATCCCAGCGTCATTACGCCCTGCTATCCACACGATATACCAAACCTGTTGTTATAAACAAACCTGTTCGTTGGGGTTCTGGATTTCATAGAATTAAAAATCACAACTTCCATATAGACAAGAACTTATATTTATTACACTTTGGTGCAGTTGATATGGATATGCTGGTGACCAAGGCTGCTGCACGTGGCACAGACTGGGTAAATCATTTACACCGTCGTGGCAATGGCACAATAAACGCTGTAACAAATCGCCCTGCCCGCGGTGAAAAATGGATAAAAATCGCGCGTGCAATTCAGACCTATATTCGTGCACCATACGCGATAAACAAACCAAATATGCTGGGTATAAAAATCGTTGTAAAAATTCCAGAACGCTTTAAAAAATCAGGCGTTTGATAATATAAAAAAGGAACAAATTATGTTTAAATTTTTTAACAGAAATAAATTCACCAACCACATTCCAACGCAAAACAATGTATTATTAATTGAAACAAACGGTTGCCATGGCGAAGTTATTTCTGCATACATCAAATACTTTGAACAATTAAATTTTAATGTATATGTTCTGGCCAGCAATGTTATAAAAAAAGAAAATCCATTTTGCAGATTAAACATCAAAAATCTGTTTTATTCCAAATTTAAAAACTTTGCAAAGATTTTAAAATCAGAATACTTGAATCGTTACGACCATATATTTGTTATGAGTTCCGTAAACTATACATTTGGCGAAAAACCAGTAACAGAACTGTATCCTGATTTACAACAACATAAATCTGTATTTTATGTACACCATAACATTGCGTATATTGAAAAATACTTTCAAAACACAGATAAATCACACAATATTATGTTAGGCCAATTTCCAGATACCGTTTATCTGAACCCACATTTATTTGGCGAATATACAATTCCATCTAAATCAGAACCAACAATGTTTGTATCTGTTGGTGGCATAAATCCACGCAGAAAAAATCACACAATGCTGTTAAATGCAATCGAAGAATTACATGATAAAAATTACAATTTTCAAATACTGGTTGTGGGCAGCGGTTCTATAAAAAACCTGAACGATAAAATAAAACAGCATTTAAAAATATTAGGTCATTTAAATTATGACAAAATGTATGAAACTGTTGAACGCGCACACTTCTTTTTACCATTACTGGACGAAAACAATCCAGATCACGAACGTTACATAAAAACCCAGGTTACAGGTTCTGCGCAATTAATTTATGGATTTACAAAAATACCGGTTATCCACAAACAATTTGCAAAGTTTTATCGTTTTGACACCAAAAATTCCGTACCATATGAAAACCTGGCCGCCGGTATGGAACAAGCAATATTGATGTCAAATTCAGATTATGACAACTATATATTTGAAATGAAAAAGACAGCCACAAGGATCAAATCGGAATCTTTGAAAAACCTGGCTAAAATATTAAATATTTAATTTGATATTGATTTATAAATTGGCACACCGAACAGAACACCTTTGTGGCAGATGTTATCAGGTGTTGCCAATTTTTTATACACAGGAATTCCGAACACCGCTAATTTATATTCTACGATATACTTTTGTGAAACTGGCGTGATACCCATTTTCAAAACATCTGATTTTACATTTTCAACAATGTTTTTATTATCTGCGTATAAATTTAACCTATCTAAATTACCAAAACTTGCGATTGCTTTCTTTTTTACAAAAGGAACAAATTTATTTAACATTATTAATGGTCTTTGATAAACCTGAACACAAGACGTCATTGGTTCTGCGATAAAAACAGACATCTTAAACCCATGTCTTATTATTGTAGAGCTAAGCCCCACTTCGTAATTCAAGAAAATATCGTTTTTTGAACCTTGTGTTCTTATACCAGACATAAAATCAGTCATAAATTTTTCGTTTACAACCTTTTTGCTTAATCCCACAAACCAAGATTGAACATGTTCTGGTGTCTGAAAATCAGAATAAGACGCAATTCCTGTCAATCCAACATTTCTTGATTCTAAATCATGTAACAGATATTCTGGCGATGCCAAACAATACACAGAATCATTTACCAAATATGTCCAATCGTATTTTGACAACAGTTTATTTTTCTGCGCCCAAGAATATGCCCTTTTATAAGAACCAAAGTCATATTCACCATGACGAACAGATGAAATATGTAAAATATTCTTGATTGAATTTAACTTTTTCAATTCTGATTTTGATACATCACTATCAAAACACAAAACAATATCACCCAATGGTGATAAAAAGTTTAAACAATCTATCAGTGTTTGACTGATTTCTGCGCCTTTGTTATATGCTGCAAACAAGAATAATCTTTTTTTCATTTGTCGTCACCTTTGCCTAAGAAAGTTTGAATATTACATACCAAATCATACCACTCATTTGGATAACAGTCAAACAAGCCGATATTTTTTAAATTTTCAAAACACACTTTTACTTCATCTAAATCTTTTTTATCAGACAGATATTTTGTTTTATAGAAAGCCTTGTCTACAAAAAACCACAAGAAATTTTCTTGCCATTTTTTCATCTGATATTCAGTTGCAGATTCTTTATACGCACCAAACGCATCTGCAATACCAGTACATAAACTTTTTATAATACGCAATTGTTTTGCGGCCAATACAATCCCACCAAAGTTTGGAATATAATAGTACAACGACAATGGCAAAATTGTAGTACGCGGATTCTTTAACATAACCCTGCTCCACCAAGGGAAATCTTCAAAAATAATTCCTTTGATATATGGAATATCTGCAATCAGTTCGCGCTTATATAAATTTTTCCATACCTGACAATGTTTAATCAACCAACGACGATTTGGATTAAATTTATTATGCGTGCGTTCTGTTGCATATTCAAAAATATCATCTGTTACACGCGTCTTAACTTTTTCAAGACTGTATCTTTTCTTGATACTGCGTGGCACAACATTATCTGTATCCAGCCCTAACTTGTGACGCACCATCAGTTGCGGACGATAAATTCTATCATATCGGAAAGACACAATATCAGAACCATCACGCACAGCACAATTATACGCCAATTCTAATGTCTGCGGATGAATAAAATCATCACTGTCTATATACAAAACATAATCACCCTTGGCGTATTCAAAACCTGCATTTCTAGCATCTGACAGACCACCATTTTGTTTATGAATAACTGTAAAACGCTTGTCTTTTTTTGCAAACTCTTCTGCGATTTCACCAGATTTATCAGGACTGCCGTCATCAACACAAATCGCCTGCCAGTCTGTAAAAGTCTGATTTAACATACTGTCCAGACATCTGCGTATATATTTTTCAACCCCATACATTGGAATAATTACTGATATTTTTGGCATACCTGCACCCCCAATTTATCTGAATAGATTTATCAGTTTTCTTAGTTTCCACAAACGCATAATTTTATGCTTTTTTGCGAAATCACGACGATATTGTTTTCCGATTTTATATTGCTGCTTTACCCGTGCATGATGTGCCGCATCACGATTATTTAATGCAGAATCTTGATTAAACATATAGTGATAATAAACATAAGGCACAGTTACAATTTTATTTGCCAACGCAATTGCATTTAAAACGAATATTGTATCTTCTTGGGCAATCAGTTTTGTATCAAATTTCATTTTATGTTTTTTGATAAACTTTTTTGAAAATAAATACCGCCAAACATAAGAATCAGTCAACGCATACGAACCTAAAACTTTTTGTGAAATAGTATTCAGAACCCGTTGTTTTTTGTACTTTATTGGCTTGGTGTATTTATTATCACTGACAAACCCAGACACAACCATATCCGCATTTGCGTCCCCTGCTGTGGCGACCATATGTTGCAGATAATCTGTGTCAATCCAGTCATCTGCATCCATAAAGAAAATATATTCTCCATCCGCCTTTTTAATACCGTCATTACGCGCAGCAGACACCCCAGCATTCTTTTTATGCACAACAATAAACCTGTCATCTTTATCTGCATAAGAATCAAGAATCGCCCCAGAATTATCAGGACTGCCGTCATCAATACAGATTGCATTCCAGTTTTCAAATGTCTGCGCCAACAAAGAATCTAAACATCTTTCCAGATATTTTTCCGCCTTGTACACAGGAATAATCACAGATACTTTTGCCATATAAAATCTTTTTGTTTTACATTTTTAACATCTCTGCAGCAACAGACCCAGGCTTTGGATTTTTTGCCTGACGATATGTAGTCTTTTGAAAGAAAGAACCGCTGGTAACCTTATCAAAAGTCTTTTTATCAAATGGTTTATCATGATAATCCCACCACAATGCGTGTGTTGGATCTTGGTCAACATGTGGCATTTTTGCAAAATATTTTATTGCACGTGGGTCATTATGTACCATTGTTTTAAATAACAACTGATGCATAAAGTAATCAAAAGGACCATTTTCATTCATCCAGTAATCCAACATCATTGCGCGCCATGCGTCCAGCAAGTACGCGCCCTTGCGTGAACGGATAAAGCAATTTTGCATATAACTGTATGGACTGCCAACCTTTTGTCCAGCCATATAAACAAAAAAGTCTTCATCTGCAATCCAATCTGGAATTGGCGATGTTACAAAGCCTGTTGAATCCAACCAATACCCACCGTGGTTATACAGCAACTCAACACGACATATATCTGCAAAATGCGCGTGTGAAATTTTACCAGCACGACGCTTTTCCATAATTTTTTCCGGCAAAGAAATATAATCAAACACCGTCTTTTCGTCCAAGACAATCAATTCCTGCTTGCAATGTTTTCTGACACTGCGGAAACATGCCTGAACCAATGGTGGTGCATTATCTTCACCCTGCAACCACAATGTGAAAATCTTGTCGTTTTCATCATTATTTTCAACCTTGCGTTCTTCAATTGCAGCTGCTGCTGGCAAATAGCGTTCAAAGTATTTTGGAATCACGCGTGATATAACATTACTGCGAACTTCGCGGCGTTTAACACGTGGTCGCCAAAACCAGTTTAAAATATGCCCTTGCACAACAATTTGTGTCATTGCCCACATACGCTTTAAATTCATAATCACACCCCTTGGTTATAAAACAAACAACCCCAGCCAGATGACTGGGGAACAAATTTATTCTTCTGACAATCCGATTGTATCTTCATCGTCATCAATCGGCCCTGTTGTCATTTCTTCAGCTATACCAGATGCACGCGCCATAATTTTTTCCAACAAGGCTTCTTGAACATCTGGATGGTCTTTTAACCATTGACGAGCATTAGCTTCGCCCTGCCCCATACGTTCACTGTTATAAGAATAGAAGCTACCAGCCTTTTCAATCAAATCATATTTGACGCCCATATCCAAGATTTCACTGATTCTGGATATTCCTTCGCCGTACATAATTTTAAAATCAACAGTACGGAAAGGTGGCGCAACTTTATTCTTTACAACTTTTACCCTTGTTTCATTTCCGATGATATTTTCTTTGTCTTTGATTTGTCCTGTACGGCGAATATCAAGACGTACAGACGCATAGAACTTTAACGCATTACCACCAGATGTTGTTTCAGGATTACCAAACATAACCCCAA
>JAZRAD010000052.1:0-14483 GCA_045634405.1 Candidatus Enterousia sp. | reverse complement strand
GTTTTAATATCGCCTTGGCCTTTTTAAAGAACAATGACCAGATATACAATCCCAATGCCCAAGCCGCAAAAACCAATCCCCATGCAACATAACCAAAATATTTATCAACCGTATCGGTAATAACCGTAACCGTTGTTACATCAGATGCAGACAAGTCATTATATATCTTGGTTGCAACCGGCCAACTGGATGGACGCCATGGATATACGTGTTCAATTCCATAATTCGTTAACAATGTTGTCCCCAATCCACCAGACTGTTTATCCAGCGCAGTTTTAATTGCGTCATCCAACATTGTATCAAATTCTGTCTGCGCAACACGTGTCAGGTCTGATTTTATTTTATCCAACTGTTGGTTTACTTTTTTCGCTGTATCGTCAACAGATGCGATTGTTTTGTTCGCAGATTCAACTGTTTTATCAACATTTGCAACAGTCTTGTCTATGCCGTCTGTTTTAACACCGAATTTATTTGCCAATCCGGTCAGCTTTTTAACACCACTAGTCTTTTCAGACACAGCAGCTGTTTTTTCTTTGGCTGATTTTGTGGTATCTGTTACCTTGTCCACGCTTTTTTCCACGATTTTTACCTTGTCAATGGCAATCGCGATTGGTTTTTCCAGATTTATACTATCTGCGACAGAATCAAGCAATGCTTCATACTGTTCTACGATACCCTTTTGCAGGTCAAAGAACATTGAAACGACAATAGATTTCTTTATCGGTTGGGAATATGTGTTTTTCACATGTAACGGAAACCATGCCAATACAACAAACCACACCAGTGTTATAATCGCAAAAGTACGCTTTGTTATTGTGACAAAAGATTTCTTTTTTGCGACGGTCTTGGCACCACCCATATCAATAACTTCGATTTGTTTTTTCTGTTTTGGCATATTTCCCCCTTTAATTACCTTTTTATCTTTGAAGTTTTTCAAAAGCCTCTATCTTGACTTTATTCAAATCAAACAGCATTTTATACTGACTGGCCCCTTCGTTTATTTCAACCAATTGCGCGATTGTATCGTGATAAACACGTGCCGCACCTTTGTCTTTGAACGTATGAATATTAGCAGATGCGACCATATCATACTGGCCTGATTTTTTCTGTACGTTACATGCCAATGTATAAACAAAAGAAAATGGTTCTGAAAAACTCTTGGCAACTGCCAGATATATTTTATCATCCATACTTAGTGTCAACACTGGTTTATTTTTATTCATGTACCTTACCTTGTTTTGTCTGCTGTAATAATTGACATATTTTATTCATATAATCAATACGTTTTTGATTTTGTCTTATTGGTTCTGAAAAATCAACTTTTCTATATAAATGGCGTTGCATGGTATAGTATTGCTCTGCCTGAGCGTCAGATTCAAACATAAGAATTTCTGCGATTGGATTACTGTAGAATTCATCATTGAATTCGCTGGCCGATGATAAAAGCAAAGACCAAACAAAATTATCTACACGTACACTGTGTACACATGGTCTAACCTTTACTTTATTTAATGGCAACACGTCCGATATACGCGAAGGATGAACAACATCTTTTAAAGATAAATTCTGTCTTGCCCGATCATCGCAAGAGTCCACAAAACAATTCTTGCCTTTCGACATACCGTCCGCCAATACAGAACCATTTTGATAAAAATAAACAAGTTTTAACAAGTTGTAATAACTCTTGGCATAATCTGATGTTGGAAATATATGTTTTTCAATAATTGGACGTTTTGCCCTTTCTTTAAACAAATAGGCATACAAACGCGAAGGTTCGTCGCGTTCAACATATGCATACACGATATTATCTTGTTGATGTATATTATAAATACATTTATTTATATCGTAAAATCGCACAACAGGATTTGGTATAGATGTATTTTGCATTTTGTTTTTCATATTATTCACCTGTATATTTCTTAATAAATTCTGATTTAAATTCAGCAAAATTACCCTGCTCTATCGCCGTTCTGATATCGCGCATTAAATCTTGATAAAACCATAAATTATGTTGGGTCAGTAATGTTGCACCCAAGATTTCATTGCATTTTATCAAGTGATGAATATACGCGCGTGATAATTTACATGCAGGACAACCACATTTATCATCCAACGGCGCGTTATCATCCTTAAATTTTGCATTGCGCATATTCATTGTGCCATGTCTGGTGAACGTCTGGGCAGTACGGCCAGCACGTGTTGGCATTACACAGTCAAACATATCAACACCGCGTTCAACCGCACCCAATATATCCAACGGTGTTCCAACCCCCATTAGATAGCGTGGCTTATCCGCTGGCAATAATGGTGTTGTTGTCGCAATCATATTAAACATAACATCCTGTGGTTCACCAACAGCCAAACCACCAATTGCATAACCATCAAAACCAATCGCAGTCAATTCACGCGCAGACTTTTCACGCAAATCTGGAAAATCTGCCCCTTGGACAATACCAAAAATACCGTATCCTGGTCTGTCAACAAAGGCATCTTTACTGCGTTTTGCCCAGCGCGTAACCATATCAACGTTTTTTTCAACACGTTTTCTGTCAGCTGGCAATTTCAAACATTCGTCCAAAACCATTGTGATATTAGAATCCAACTGATGCTGAATATGTACAGAATCTTCGGGACGCAAAAAGTGCTTTTTCCCACCGTCAAAGTGCGATGTAAATTGAACACCTTCTTCACTCATTTTGGTTAGGGTTGAAAGGCTCATTACTTGAAAACCACCACTGTCTGTTAAAATAGGTCCTTGCCAGCCACCAAACTTATGCAAACCACCCATTTTTTCAACCAAATCACCACCTGGACGCATCATTAAATGATATGTGTTACCTAAAATAACCTGAGTGCCAGTTGCGGCAACTTGCTCCATAGTCAAGGCCTTGACCGTGGCCGCAGTACCAACCGCCATAAATGCAGGTGTTTGAAATGTACCGTGCGCCGTTTCAACAGCCCCGCGACGCGCGTTACCATCTGTAGCAATCAAATTAAACTTTAACGACATATTTTTTATTCCTTATTTAAAATTATCTTTCCATATTTGCTGTAAATCTGCATCAAAATCAGCACCTTGGGTAACAATAGACATTGCGCCATCAAAAAATCCGCGTGAATATTTTACAACATCTTCCGGGGTTACAGATTCGCAATCTTTGACATTCTGACAAAAATCATATAAACGATTAAACATTTGATATTCTGTAATCAAGGCATCTCTGCGGCGCGATGATGATTCAAGCCAATTAGCATATGATAATTTATCTTTTCTGTTATATCTGTCCAAATCTTCCGCGGTGATATTTGGATTACTATATATGTCAAATGCATTCTTTGCAATCAAAGCCACAACTGTTTCTAAATTTTGGGCAGACGTTTCTGTGGAAAAGCCGTTCACAGCAAACTTTTCATTTCCAACCGAAAATCCGCCAAACCCGTACACAAGACCGTTTTCTTGACGTAAAACATCAGCGATTTTTTTATTCATAAATCTTTTAAAACGAGAAAGACATATACGCTTGTATTCAGTTTCAGTTGTACATGGCCATATTTCAGGAAATAAAATGCGCAAACGCACATTGTTTTTATCCGATAAAGAATTATGCGCAATTGTTGGAGTATAAGTAATTTCCCTGTTCTGAGGCACATCATGCGAAGGTAAAAATGAAAACGCAGATTCAATATAAGATAATATCTCTTTCTGATTATCCAAACGACCAGACAAGCAAATTATACAATTCTTGGCAGATAATCTGCGTGCTAAAAATTCCAACATTTGTTCACGACTGAATGACATAATGTTTTCAACCGGCCCTAAACTACGATGTGAAAATGTTGCATAATCAAACAAACGACCAGATATAAAATCACCAAATTGACGATCCGGATTATCTAATGCACGACGACGTTCATCGCAAATCACACGACGCTCTATCTCTATTTTCTGCACATCAAATAAAGAATTTTGTAATTGGTCTGCAAAAAAATCTATCAAGACTTTCACATTATCTGCCAATATACGACCCGTTAGCGCCATCTGCGAAATACCTGTAAGTGCATTACATTCACCACCCCAATAATCCATATAATCATTAATTTCACGTTTTGTTGGCAAACGAGTTGTGCCTTTGCATAACATATGTTCACAAAAATGAGTTATACCATATTCGTGCGGTTGTTCGTCACGCGAACCTGTGTTGAAACTGACCTTTACCGCGGTTGTTTCTAA
Organism: Candidatus Enterousia sp.; assembly: GCA_045634405.1. Classification (GTDB taxonomy): domain Bacteria; phylum Pseudomonadota; class Alphaproteobacteria; order Rs-D84; family Rs-D84; genus Enterousia. The sequence goes on along the minus strand of JAZRAD010000052.1, from coordinate 10,252 downwards.
ATCCATCGGATCCAAGATAACGGTCACACCATTTGATAATTTATGCAGGGTTGGTTCATACTTCATTGTGCGTCCTTTTTAAATAACAAGCAGCAATCGCCATAGCTAAAAAATCTGTATTTTTCATCCACAGCGTGTTTATAAGCGGTCTTCATCTCGTCCAGACCAGCAAAAGCCGACACTAACATAAACAATGTTGATTTAGGCAAATGAAAATTCGTTAGCAATACGTCAACCGCACGGAATTTATAGCCTGGGGTAATAAATATGGATGTGTTTGCGCAAATTGGCGCAACACGTTGACCCACAGGTGCATTTTGTGCCGCGCTTTCCAGTGTGCGCATTGATGTTGTACCAACTGCAATTATACGTTTTGCGTTATTGATAATATCTGCCTGTTCGTCTGTTATACAGCACCATTCGCTGTGCATTTTATGTTCTGATAAATTTTCTGTTTTGACCGGCATCCATGTACCCGCCCCAACATGCAACGTGACATTTACAATTTTCGCACCACGCTGTTTAATTTCGTCCAGTAATTCATTTGTAAAATGTAATCCAGCCGTCGGTGCCGCCATCGACCCCAAGGGTGACGAATATACAGTCTGATAACGTTCGCGGTCATCTGATTGTTCTTCGCGTTTCATATATGGTGGCAACGGCATTTTACCAACGCGTTCCAAGACATCAAAAACATTGTCGCACAAGAATTTGATTTTCAGACCGCTGTCTGTATTTTCGACAACCTGTATTTTTGTTCCGTCGTCCAGCGATAAAATCGTACCAATCTTGATTTTACCGAAACGCTTGCATAAACCCAACCAGCATCCATCATCTGTTGCGGTATGCAGTGTTATTTCATATTTACCATCTGCGATAAAGCGCGCCGGTATCACACGCGAATTATTAAATACAACAACGTCGCCCGGCTGCAAGTAATCCAAGAAATCACGAATATGTTTATCTGATGTTTTTTCTTCTTTAACCACTAACATACGCGACGCATCACGCTGGGGCAGCGGATGCGACGCAATTAAATCTGTTGGTAAATCAAAATCAAAATCAGATGTTGTTAACATATTCCTTTATCTAGTTTTTTCTTGACCAATCGAGTTACGCACAGCATTGATTTGATAGATACGTATTAAATCTTCTGCAGAACGACAGTTGACAGAATCTAAGACGGCGTTATAATAATCAGCACTCAAAATAACAGGATTGTCTTGTGTAGTGCGATATTTCAAAGTGTCGCCAACCACAATATAATCATTGAAGTAACATTGATTATTTCTTAATTTTGAACCATTCATATACATTCTTGCATCAGCCAAACCGTCGTTGTCTAAATCTAAAAAGACATTATATTCATCTTTTTCAACAACTTTACCCTGCACAGGCTGTGTCAGTGTTGATAATGGTGCGCAAGACGCCATAACGCCAGCACTTGATAATGTTAATAAAACTTTTTTATAAAATTGCATTTTTTATCCTTTTGTTTTGCATTACACATATAAATATAATACAAAACAACAAATTGTCAAGTCTTATGTCTTATTTTGTTTTCTGATTTAAACCGTTTCTGATTTTGGCAGACTCCATAATACGCTGACGTTTTTTAGCAAATTCGGACATAGACATTCCGTTGGCTTTGCGTGCTGCAGAAAATGTCACTGTATCTGAGCTTTTTGGCAAAACGTATTCCAATGTATCGCCAGGTGCAACATGTGAAAATGCACGTTTTTTATCCAGTGTCATTTTATCATCGTGTTTAAATACATTGTATAATGTCGTGTCCTTTAAATTTTGAACAACAATTGAATTAGCCTTACGATCCTTAACAACACCTTGTGTACGTTTGGTTTCTGGTTCTATGACAGTATAACATACAAACAAAAACAACAACACACCAAACACAGCAGGGATTGACGAGACTTCATATTTAGTAGGTGTACCTGAACTTTGTGAATTTTTTTGTTGTTTGATTTCTTCTAATTTTTTCCCATTATTATCCATATATTCTTTTGGGTCTCCACCTTCTTGTAACACTGCCATTTCTGACTCCTTTTTATTTTGTTTTACAAATCCGTTTTTCTGTATAAATACGCTTCAAATCTTCTACCGATTTATTATTAACAGAATCTAATATCACATTTCGTGTTGCAACATCTGCACTTAGATTGACTAAACGTTTATTTGCTGCACGAAATTTTATTGTATCACCAATTTGAATATAATCATGAAAATAACACTGATTATTATCCTGCTTGTTCCCGTTAATATACAGACAATTATCAACCGCACCATCACCATTTTGGTCTAAATAGTGATATTTTGTTATATAAACAACACGTGCAGCAACCGGTTTTGTAATATTAGAAACTGGCGCACAAGATGTAATCAATCCTGCACCAGACAACATTAACAATACTTCTTTGTACGACAACATATATATCCTATTGTGATTATTTTATATTTTACTTTGTTCTGGGCTGCAATGCATTGCGTTGTAATTTTTCACGTTCTTTGGCAAAATCCGCAAATTTCTTGGAATTTATATGCTTCACAGTACCAAACGGCACAGTTGGTGTTCTGTGATTTACATACGTCAGTGTATCACCGGGCACAACATATGGAAACGCACGTATTTCAGATGGCCAGAAATTTTTATGGCTTGTAAAGATAACATATTGTGATGTATCTTTCAGATTACAAACATATAACAGATTTTTATCACGCTTTTCAACAACACCCTGCGTCTTTTCAGGCACAGTACCTGCAAGCCCAAATACCATAAGCACAACAAAAACACCAACAATCCCTGTCAGCCCTTTGACAGATTCTTTTGGCAACTCGTTCATCTTTTTTACACTTTCTTCATCATAATTCATTTGTATGTCCTTTTTTATTATCTTTGTTTTGGTTGGCCAATTTCTGTACGCACCTGATTTACATTGTATAATCTGCGTAAATCATTATAAGTACGCCCATTCACAGAATCTATATCAAAAACTATTATCTTGCCTTCATCCAACACCCAATTGGGCAACTTTAAATTCAGCGTATCACCAGCTTGTATATAGCCTGTAAACATCGCTCTTTTTTCCGGATTAAAATCTGAAATACTCAATTTAAAGTCAACCAAACCATCATTGTCGACATCACAATAATAGTCTTCATCTACGATTTGTTTTACGACAGCTTTGGCTTGAAAACTTTTCATCGACACACAAGACGAAATAGCGACAGGCACCGCAGCCAATACATATGGGAAAACACGTTTATACAACGCCATATTTGCACCTCTTTTTTTACTTACCAAATTCCAGACCTTGGTCTGTGTAGTTTTCTGCTTTTTCTTCCCAATCCGGTTCAACACGCACAAACAGGTGCAGGCGTGCATTTACCCCCCACTGATTCTGAATATCATGACGCGCAGCAGTTCCGATTTGTTTTAGTTGCGCCCCACCACGACCAACAACAATCTTTTTATGACCATCATTGCGAACTGCAATCTTTTGATATATATCCAAGACACCTTCGTCATCAACATCAACGCGTTCTGTTACGACATTGATATGGTACGGCAATTCTTGATGAATATATTTATAAATCTTTTCACGGGTCAATTCTGATAAATACAATTCATCTGGAACATCTGGTGCATCCACAGTATCAAATAAATATGGACTTTCTGGCATAACGTTTGCCAATGCGTTCAGCATTTTTTCAATCCCGTCATTCTTTAACGCAGAAATCATAAATATTTCAGACCATGGTGCCATTTGATTCAATTCTGCAACCATTGGCAACAAATCCAGTTTCGCGATTGCGTCAACCTTGTTCAATGCGACAAAGATATTTGGGCGGTCTTTGATTTTTTCTGCCAGTGTGCGGATTGTTTCGGTTATACCCTTTTGTGCGTCAACCAACAGCAACACCGCATCTGCGTCACTTACCGCATCCATCGCGGCCGCAACCATCGCCCTGTCCAGTCTGCGTGATGGCTTGAACACCCCAGGAGTATCAACGAATATCAGCTGTTTATCACCCACCATTTTTACCGCACGCAGACGGGTTCGCGTGGTCTGAACCTTGTGCGAAACGATGGAAACCTTTTGTCCCATTATTTGGTTTAATAATGTACTTTTGCCGGCGTTTGTTGGGCCAATTATCGCCACAAAGCCCGAATATGTTTTTACTGTCATGATACAACAATAGCACACCAATTTCAAAAGTGAACAAAAATCTTAAAATTATGCGTGAAAATAAGGATTATTTTTTATCAGCCATTCAACCGTTGTCGCCATACCGTGACCGTGAATCACTTCGGTATCATCAGGTAATTGCAGGTTATATAAATTTGCGATTGACTTCATCAGCATATTTTTATCGCCACCCGGCAAATCATAGCGACCAACAGATTCTTGGAACAATGTGTCGCCGATTATTATTACCTGTTCATCTGGGAAATGATACGCCACGCCCCCAGGTGTATGCCCAGGCGTTTCAATAATTTCCATAAACATATTTGGTAAAATTTCCGTTCTGGTCAATTCCAATGCGGTTGGACGGACATCGCCAATGGTAATTGGTGGCAATCCAAAGTATTCCAACAAGTCATTTCCCCAACCAACCAGCCGAAAATCTGCATTGTGTAAATACCATGGGACGTTAAACATTTGCGCTAATTTTGGTGCCGCAGATATATGATCTGGATGTCCATGCGTTACATAAATTGCACGCAGTTTTAATCCGCGTTCTTTTAACACATTTTCCCAGTCTTCTGCCCTGCCCCATGGGTCAAAGATAATACAATCCACCCCCGACCGCACAATCACAGACTGTGTGTTCCGGGGTGGCATTTGAATCAATTCAAATTTATTGTTTTTTAGTTTTTGTTGCATTTTTCTTGACCGTTTTTTTGACTGTTTTTTGTTTTTTTCCAAAAACAATTTCGCGAATTTCTTCGCCTGTCAATGTTTCATGTTCCAGCAACGCATTTGCCAGTTTTTCAACGGTCTTTTTGTTTTTCATCAGGTGCTTTGTCGCGTCACTGTGTGCTGCATCCAACCACGCCTTGATTTCATTATCAACCAGTTCAGCGGTCTTTTCAGACGCGTTTTCCAGCGCCCCACGCACACCAAATGTTCCAACCTGATTTATTGCCGCCAAACCAACTTTTTTAGACAGACCCGCCGTTGTGATTGAATAGCGCGCCATACGTGTCGCAGCCGCAATATCACTTTCTGCACCTGTTGTAACCTTATTCGCACCAAAGAACAATTCTTCTGCACAGCGACCCGCCATATAGATAGACAGATTTGCACGTACTTCGTCCAATGTCATTGAAACCTTGTCATCAATTGGCAAGTGCTGAACCATACCCAGCGCACGGCCACGCGGTATAATTGTCGCCTTGTGAATTGGGTCTGTAACATCTGCGTACATCAGACTTACAAACGCATGGCCCGCTTCGTGATATGCGGTCAGTTTGATATCTTCGGGGCGCATTTTGCGGATTTTACGCGGCCCCATAATGATTTTATCGCGCGCTTCTTCCATATCGTCCGGGGTAATTTCACTGCGCCCATTACGGACAGCGTGCAAAGCAGCCTCGTTCAACAGATTTTCAAGATCTGCCCCAGAAAAACCAGTTGTACCACGGGCAATATCTTGCAGGTTTACATCATCACCAATTTTTACTTTTTTCGCGTACAAATCCAAGATTTCACGACGACCCGCCATATCTGGCAATTCAATATACACCTGACGGTCAAAACGACCTGGGCGCAACAATGCCGCATCCAGCATATCAACACGGTTTGTTGCACCAATTACAATAATGCCCGTATCATTTGCAAAACCATCCATTTCAATCAGCAACTGATTTAATGTTTGTTCACGGTCTTGGTCGTTATATGAATGAGTTGAACGCTTTTGACCAATTGCGTCTATTTCATCAATAAACAATATACATGGGGCATTACGCTTTGCCATTTCAAAGATTTCTTTTATCTTGGCAACACCAAGCCCTACGATAATACCAGAAAAATCAGAACCAGACGCGGCAAAGAATGGAACATCTGCTTCGCCTGCGATTGCGCGCGCCAATAATGTTTTACCAGTTCCCGGCTGACCCGACAACAATACACCACGCGGAACACGTGCACCAAGACTTTTGTATTTGTCCTTGTTCTTTAAGAAATCAACAATTTCTGACAATTCTTGCTTTTCAGAATCAATACCTGCAACATCTTTGAATGTTGTCTTTGGTTTACCCGTGGCAATCTTGGTTGGGTTTTGCGCAACCAAACTGCGACCAATGCCACCTGGTCCCCCACGACGAAAACCACGCAAAATCCAAAAGATAAACAGCAATGTCAGCAACAATGGTGCAAATGTCATTACGCCTTCCATAAATGATTTTGATGTATCAATTGTTATTGCTGTACCACTTTCCGCTAATTTTGCCAGCATTTCTGGGTCGTATGTGATTGTTGCATCATATTTTGTACCGTCTTTTAATGTACCAGACGCATTATCACCACGAATTTCCATCGTTTTAATTTCATCTGCACGTCTGATAACATCAGAAAAAGACAACTCAATCGGACGAGAAACAGTTATTGTTTCGCCTGCAACAGGATTTATAGGGCTATTACCCAACATATAAACACGCACCGCAACCGCGCCCATCAATACGAAAAACATCGCCAGAAACATTGACGAACGATCACGTTTAGGTTTATTTACTTGGTTTAATTTTTTGAAGTCTTTTAATTTTTTCATTTTTCTTCCTAATACTTGTTTTTGCACCTTCGGGAACAATCAGAATCTGATTCTTGAAACGTCGCACCGCACAATGCCCCAATGTAAATTTACAATCTGACCTTAATTTACCTAGTGCAAAAGTCAACGAATTCAAGCGTGGCTGATAATCATCCCCCCCAATCGTTTGAATTAAAACGCCCAATGATTTTAAACTAATATCGGTCGGTACGTCAAACAGAAAAGAATCTGAAAATAACGCATAGTTATCATATAATACCGATTTTACACGTGATAAAACATCGCTATCCAACGCACAGGGGGCGCGTGACAGGTTTTCCACCGCCAGTAAAATACGCTCATCACTGATTCCAAGTTTTTCTGACAGCAAATGACGGTTCTTGCGAATTTTTACGCGCGTATAGTTTTCATCCTCATTCATTTCATCACAGAAATATTTAATGCCGTTGTCGTCGCAATATTTAATCAGTTCACTGCGAAATACACCCAACAATGGGCGAACAATCTTGACCCCGTCGCGATATGATTCAGCCTGCATTGCAGACAGACCGTTTACCCCACTGCCCCGTGACAGATTCATTAAAAATGTTTCAATCTGGTCGTCCGCCTGATGCGCAACCATCAACGCATTAATATTATTTTCCACGCACCAATCTGTCATAAATTTATATCGTGCATCACGGGCGGCCGCTTCCAGTCCAGAAGATGGCTTTTCCCCTGTCCAATAAAAAATCTGATATGGAACGTTCAGTTTTTGGCACAAATCTGCAACATATTTTGTTTCTGTATCTGCCGCGTCACGCAGTCCATGATTTACATGCAACGCTGTGATATTCATACCTGCAACTGCCAACCAATGCAACAAGCACACAGAATCAACGCCGCCACTGACCGCAACTGCCAGACGCTGGTCTTTATATTTACGTACAAAATCTAAAAACTTTTCATTCATTGTTGGGTTATTTTATGATATAATTTGCAAAAATAAAGGAAAAATAATGACAAAAACACTAAAATCAATCGCGGTATATTGTGGACATCAGTTTGGTAACAATCCACAATTTGAAAAAGACGCATGGGCTGTTGGACAAATGCTGGCAAAAAACGGCATTCGCATGGTATTTGGTGGCGGTAATGTTGGTCTGATGGGAACGGTGGCAAATGGCGCGCTGGAAAACGGTGGCGATGTCAAGGGTGTTTCCACAGATGATGTTATCGCATTGCAAGAACCTGCACACACAGGCGTTGAAATGCAGGTCGTAGATGGTGTTAATGAACGCAAACAGATTATGTTTGAAATGTCTGACGCGTTTATAATTCTGCCAGGCGGAATTGGCACACTGAACGAATTATCGGACATTATGACAATGCAACAAATTGGTGAAACAAATAAACCGCTGTTTTTTCTGAATACAGGTAACTTTTGGGCGCCATTATCTGAATTAATTGAGCATATGATAGAAAATGGTTTTGTTGGGACAATGGATAACTATCACATGTTCAATGCAAACACAGTCGCAGAATTAACCGAACAAATTTTAGGTTATTAAAGTTCAAAAACCTTGTCACGCGATGCTGCACCACGTATCAATTTAATGCTGGTCTTTGGAACGTTATAATGTTCCGCCAGCATTTTTATTACGTCATTTGTTGCCTTGCCGTCGGTTGGCGCAGTCGTTGTATGTACGCGCACAACACCATCAGGTTGGACTTCGACCCGATTTATTTTGGCACGTGGAATAACGCGAACATTTATTCTCATTTTGCGATATCTGAAAAATCCTGTTTCTTGTCGCCTGCGATTAAATGTATATGGAAATGCGGAACACTTTGATAAAAGAACGTTCCATCGCCAACATTTGCCCAGATATTACAGCCATCAATACAGTTTTCCATACGGGCTGTTTCTGTCATACATGCCCAAAACGCATTTTGTTCTGCGACAGGCGCATTATTTACAAAATCAAACATATTTCTGTATTCGCCCTTTGGAATAACCAGAATATGCGTTTGCGCAATCGGATTCAAATCGCGAAAAGACATCGCAAATTCGTTTTCATAAACGCGATTACATGGGATTTCACCACGGACTATCTTGGCAAAAACGTTATTTTTATCGTACATATTTTTATTCCCCTTGTGTTTCGGTTTTATCTTATTAAAATACAGACTTGAAATCAATCTTTTTTAGACTATATCAATAGCACAGGTTTCACAGTTAAAGGAGATTATATATGTTCAAACCTTTACATAATTATGTTCTGCTGGAAAGAATCGAAGAAGAAAATATTACTGCTGGCGGAATTATTATACCAGATAATGCCAAGGAAAAGCCATCACGTGGTCGTGTTATTGCAACTGGCAACGGCACATATAATGGTGATGATTTAATCCCATTATCTGTCAAGGCAGGCGATGTCGTTTTATTTGCAAAATGGGCGGCGACTGCGAACGAAGTTAAAATTGATGGTCGTGACTATGTTTTAATCAAAGAAACAGATATCTTGGGAATCTTGGAATAAAGACGGAGAAAGAATATGGCAAAAGATATTATTTTTGATACTGAAAAAATGGCAGCCGGTGTTGATAAACTGGCGAACGCCGTAAAAATCACTATGGGGCCAAAAGGACGCACAGTCGTTATTGAAAAATCATATGGTGCACCCGTTGCAACCAAAGACGGTGTTACCGTGGCCAAGGCTGTGTCATTAAAAGACCCCCAAGAAAATATCGGCGCACGCATGGTCCAAGAAGTCGCAAAAAAAGCGGGCGATGACGCAGGTGACGGCACAACAACCGCAACTGTGTTGGCGCAAAAACTTATCCGCGAAGGCCGTCGTGTTATCGCAGCTGGTATGAACCCAATGGATGTTAAACGCGGTATAGATATGGCAACTGCGGCTGTTATCGCAGATATTGATGCACACGCACGCCCTGTCAAAGACAGCAGCGAAATAGCACAAGTTGCAACTATTTCTGCGAATTCTGATTCAGACATCGGCGAAAAAATTGCAAATGCGATGGAACGTGTCGGCAAAGAAGGCGTTATTACTGTTGAAGAAGCCAAAGGTCTGGATACAGAAATTGATATCGTCGAAGGTATGCAATTTGACCAAGGATTTATGTCACCTTACTTTGTTACAAACAGTGAAAAAATGTTGGCAGAATTAGATGGCGCACAAATCTTGGTTTCTGAAAAGAAAATTACAGGATTGCAGGCGTTGTTACCAATCTTGGAACCAATTGCCCAGTCTGGCAAACCATTATTGATTATTGCCGAAGATGTTGAATCCGAAGCATTGGCAACATTGGTTCTGAACCGTCTGCGCGGCGGTCTGAAAGTTTGTGCGGTCAAGGCACCAGGCTTTGGCGACAGACGCAAAGAAATGCTGAAAGATATCGCGATTGTAACAGGCGCAACTGTTATTTCTGATGATATGGGTATGACATTTGAAAACATCAG
>JAZRAD010000051.1:0-8258 GCA_045634405.1 Candidatus Enterousia sp. | reverse complement strand
GCCATCATTTTTTCAACGATTATTTTTGCCTCGCCTTCTAGTTTAGAATCAACAGAATTACACTTTTCACATGCCGGAAACGTCAATCCACTAAATGGAATCTTTTTATCTGTAACGCCGGTTAAATCACAAATATCCTTGTAGCGTCCTAAATACTTGCTAAGCCATTGCGGAATAACATGTTCTTTATTTTTATTTTGCGGTTTACCACCACAGAAAATACATTTTTGCGCCATTTTTACCTCTTTATCACTACATAGTATAGTTGACAAATTTGCGTTTTCAACAACAAAATCGTTGACATTTGATTTTTTTGCGCTATATTCAATAACGAAATAAAAATACATAGGAGATACAAATGACACAAAACAATACAAAAAAATCACTGCGCAACTCAAATTTTGCGGCTGCATTCTTGGGGGCAACAGGCTTATTATGCTTTATTGGTCTAGCTGGCACAATGGATGTAGACAATGCAATCAAAGAAGGATATACCATAACAACTGGCAAGGAACGTAGAGTCTTGACAGAAAAAGATATTTCTTCCCCTGAAAAAAAAGCAACATTAGCCGTATTCGGTTTAGCATGTTGTGGTGGCGCAGCTGCATTAGCAATGAGAAATCAAAGAACAAAATAATATATCCGATATAAAAAATCCCCCGATTGGGGGATTTTTTTATTCAACATCCGTTTCCACAGATGGGTTTTCTTCTTGTTCTTCTATGACCTGGGCAACAGTTTCAATCTGCATTAACTGATTTTCCAGCGCAACACGTTCCGAAGATTTATATCCTGTTTCCGGTTCTTCTGCAACAACACCAGATTCTTCTGATGTTTTTTTAGCATGTTCAGCAATTGCAGGACTTATCAGGTTTTTATATATCTCGATAGCTTCATGTGTGCCCGCCATATCACGCGCCAGTAATTTATTTTCAGGTCCTGGGAAAAACCATTCATCCAATTTTAATGCCGTTATCTGCATAACAGGACGCGTTCTGGCCTGGGCCAACCATTGTGGCAGCATCGGCGTATCAGAATAATACCATAATGCAACCCAATAAAATATACCCATCACAACAACACCACGAACAATACCAAAAATTACCCCCAATGTTTTATCTGTGACGTTCATTATACTGTCTTGAATTTTATCGCGCAGTTTCTGATTCACAAAACCAACCGCCACCAACACGGCAAAAAATACAATGAAGTATGATGCAACCAGTGTTCCAACTGTCGATTCTGATAAATCAAACCAAGATTGCAAAAACTTATCCAACCAAGGCGATGCAAATCGCGCAGAAACGGCCGCGACAACCCATGATAACGTCGCAATAGTTTCAAAAACACCGCCACGAATTGTCGCCCAGATTGTTGACAGTAATAAAACGCCAACATAAATATAATCAAGTACAGTTAAGTCAAACATATTCTATGTCTTTATTATTTGTTATCTTTACGAACCAGAACAAACCCCAAACCTGCAACCAGAACTATCAACAAGCCCCAGAACCAAATTGTACTTGGCTCATTGTTAGTTTTTTTTTCAGCTGTTTTTTCTTCTGCACTTGCTGCATACTCAACAATTGCAGACGCACGTTCTGAATGTTCTGATTTGAATTTTTCAGCGTCTTTTTCCATTGCTTTTTTATTAGATGCTGCAGTTGCCTTTTGTTCATCAGACAAATCAACTTCGATCGATTCACGCAATGAATCTTGCATAAAGTCTGCATAACCCTGTTCACATTTGTCGCCAATTACCAACACAGGAACACCACCAGATTCAAAGCCACATTTTTTCAACGCTTCTTCGAACGCTGGACGATTTGCAGATTCCATAACATTGACCATCGTTACCTTTAATTCTGGATATTCATAAATCAATGTATTCGAAACAAAGTCACGCGCATGATGACAATGCGGACAGCTTGGCGAATAATAGATCGTCATATCCGCAGCCATTGCACGACCAGCAATTACCAAACCAAATAAAGCAAATAAAAATGATAGTTTTTTCATATTTTCTCCTTTTAACTTGTATGCAGTATAGAAAATTTATCACAAATCGTGCAAGTGCTTTTTAAACAGACAAATCATTCCTGTTGAAAAAATAAAAACGCATACGCAAAATCAAATAAAAAAGGAAGAAAAAAATGTTTTCTATTACAGAATTTCCATTACCATACCCGACAGACGCGTTAGCGCCTTATATATCTGCTGAAACACTGCAAACGCATCACGGCAAACATGTTGCGACATACATTGATAATTTAAATAAACTGATACAAGACACGCCATATCAAGAAGTATCACTGACAGAAATAATTGAAAAATCTGCAGACAATCCACAAGACAAAAAAATCTTTAATAACGCAGCACAAATATACAACCACGACTTTTTCTTTGCAGGAATGTGCCCAAACTGCGACACACAAATTCCATCAGAAATCATAGAAACGTTTGGCAGCGAACAAAAATTCAAAGACGCATTTAAGACAGCTGCAACTTCTTTATTCGGCAGCGGTTATACATGGTTAGTACGCGATGGAAACGAACTTAAAATTATAAATCTGCAAGATGCAGACACACCGATTGTACATGATATGAAACCAATTTTGACATTGGATGTATGGGAACATTCTTATTATCTGGATTATAAAAACAAACGCGCTGATTTTGTAGATGCTTTTTTAAACAATCTGGTTGATTGGAATTTTGTATCTGAAAATTTAAAGCAATAAAAAATCCCCAAATGGGGATTTTTTATCTATCGTATATTACAGGCGTCTTATTTATCGTATAAACACGACCATCATTATCAATATTATAATACAAATATATCACATTAGATTCACCCATATTATTCTGCCATGGATTAAATTCGCCGATAACTTGACGCGATGTATTACGTGGAAACACACGATGAAAAGTATTATCAAAAACACGCGCAAAGTTATTACTAAATTCTGGCATAACAATCATATTCATCGCAATTATACCATTTGGCGCGACCCGAGTTTTTAAACGCTCCATAAATTCAACTGTGATTAAACTTTCTGGAACTTGATACGAATTAGAATAAACATCCAGCAAAATAAAGTCATACTGTTCATCTGTATTTTTCAAGAACTGACTAGCATCATCAACAATGAACTTTTTATTATCTGCCAGTTTTTCACCCAAGAAATATTTTTCAGATACATCTTTTAAAGTTCGTTCAATATCAACAAAAGTATAATCATTCCTGGTATCATTTAACCCCAATGTAAAACCACCAGCACCCAAGACCAAAATTTTATATCGTCTATCTGTTGGCAATGTGTCTATGAAATTCTGATTCAGATAGTTTATATAGTCCGCCATTTCACCACTGCGCTTGTTATATACAGACATTGGCAAACCGTTCATATACAAAATACGTTCACCTTCAAATTCCGTAACAGATATAGTTGAATTCGCATTGTTTACAATTATTCCAAATGTCTTGCGCTGATACATATCGCTGTTGATATATAACGATGCACCAATTGCACCAAAGCACAAAATACAGACCAATAAATTACGACGCAAAATCAATGCACCAATAACCGACAGTAATGTAATTAAAACAACTGTGTAATTCACACCAACAAATGGCATCAATAACAATGTCGTCGCAATAGAACCGAACACAGAACCAATTGTATCCCATGCCATTATATTGCCTGTACAGTTTTTATGATACGAATGTAACAAGCGTGATAACAATGTTGTATTAAACCCAAATAAAAATGGACCAGCAGATAAAAATATCAGCGAATAAACAAATGTCTGAAACGCACCCGATTCAATTCCACCCATATACATCCATGTAAAGTATTGCGTCACAAGTGGGAAACTGGCCGCCAAAACCGACATCGCAGCAATCACCAAAAAATTCATATTTAAAATATTACGAATTTTTTTATCTGATATTTTCTGAGATTCACCAACAAAATATCCAAACGACATAAAACCCAAAAATATCGCCATAATAATACTGGTAACCACAGCACTGCTGCCGACATAGAAAGCCAACTGACGCAGCACCGCCAATTCCAACGACAAACTGACATAACCATTTAAAAAGATTAAAAATATTAAAACATTACGTGATAATTTTTGCATATTTCCCCCAACAATTTCAGTATGGGTATTGTAATAAAAAATGCAATTATTCGCAACGGCTTTTTAATGCACATGCATCAATCTGATGTCATCAAATTCAGAATAGCGATTGAACATTGCACGTGCAAACGGACACAGTGTTATTACATGACGATGCTGACTGCGCGCCATATCTGCAACACTACGAACCAGCGCCAATCCAATATGTTTATTTCTGAATTCTGGTTCAACACCTGTATAGTCAATAATCAGTTTATCAATACCAACGCGAACATAGGTTATTTCGCCAACCTTTTTGCCATTATGCACGGCATAAAAACTGTCATTTTCTTGGGATAAGATGTATTGAATTTTGTCTGTCATACAAGAAATATAACATGTTATTTTTTAAATGTGTATATGACAGTATTCAATAAAAAATCCGGCAATGCCGGATTAAATTAAATCGAATCAAAATTCTTGCGAATTATTTTTCCACTGTGTCGCAAGGCTGTTGTTTCTGGCGCTGTCATCTTTGGCAACAATGTTGCAACAACACCGCAACGCCCGACAACGCGCGGCAAAGACATCGCCAACGCACGCGCACCCACACCATCAACAGTTGATACTGTTACAATACGATGTTCATCATTTGCGATACAGCGAACCAGGTCTGCCACTGCACCAGCAATTCCATCCCATGTTGCACCACGACCACGAATTATTTCATATGCTGCATTATGGACACGATGCTCAATCGTTTTGCGTGTTGTTTGTGGCAGTGATACTTTCGTCTGACGACAGAAAGAATTTAAATCAACACCACCAATCGATGCAGACGACCAGTTTATCATACTGCTGTCACCGTGTTCGCCCAAGACATATGCGTTTATTGACTGAGTTGATACAGACAACTGGCGCGCCAATATCGTACGCAGACGCGCAGAATCCAACATTGTACCTGTACCAATCACACGTGACGCGGGTAATTTAGAAATGCTTTGTGCCAGCATAACCATAACATCCAACGGATTTGTAACGATTATCAACTTTACATTTTTCGCATCAACATTTGCCATAACGCGTGGAACAATATCATTTATAACATCTGCGTTGGCACGCAACAAATCAGTACGCGTTTGTCCAGGTTTTTGATTTGCACCAGCGGCGATAATGACAATTTCACTGCCACGAATACCGCGATAATTATTGACCGCAGTAATTTTTATATCGTATGAAAAAGCCGCAGCATGCCCCAAGTCTTCGGCAGCAGCACGCGCACGTACACCATCACGGTCGAACAAGACAACTTCGTGAACAAGACCTGTATTTGCAACCGCAGTCGCGACTGCAGACCCAACAGACCCCAGACCAATAATTGAAACTTTCATAATCTCTCCCTGATATTTTTTTATATTATAACATAAAAAACATCTTTTTTATACTAACAAAAAATCCCCCAGTTGGGGGATTGTTATCTTGTATAATATCTGCACAGCATATCAAGTGTATTTAATATAGATTCCTTGGCTGCATCACGATGGCCTTTTACACATACACGAATCCAAGATCCATTTGGATACAAGGTTGTATATTTTTTCTGTTTAAAATCATAGAATATCACATTGCCAATAATTAAACGACCAAAGCTGTCATATCCCGGCGCAGGTTTTAATAAATCATATCCCTTGTCATCCCAAGCAGACACAGACTTTATCGCAACCCACATTGGCTTTTTATCGCGACCGACATACTGGGCATACATATCTTTAAATGACGCGGCAAGATAACTGACCTGACCACCATAAATTACTTTGTGGGTATTATATTCGTTCTTTAATGGTTTTAGCGTTTTCATATTGTACATAACCATATAATCTAGTTTATCACCCAGTAATTTTTCTGCCATACCCACAGTCAATTCAGGACGCGAACCATCCATCGCTGCGTTTGATAGTACAGTTTTATTACCAGTTCTGAACAAATCGAAAAACTTCATTTTTATACCCCTTTTATTTACTTATCTGCCACGAGATATTCTTTGTTTATAAAATTCGTAATCCAGTATTTCTAAGTTTTCATTTTTCAAGACTTTCGCAACAGACATAATTGATTCTTCGGATGCGGACCCACGACATGTTTTGCCCGCAATATAAAACCAACCACGTGGCATACTTTCGTATTTGCCAGTTAACTTGTTAAAGAAAATAACATTACCTGCAATACATTTGCCATTTGCATCATATGGCGGTACGCGAAAGAAAATACGATTTGTAAACCATTCTGAATAGTTACAATTAAAAGTCTTGGCAAACACAGCAACCAATTCACGATTATTCAATTCAGAACTGTTTGCACAATCTTTCTTTATCTGTGATATTGCATCTGAAATTTCTTTTAAGCCAATAACAGGACTATCATTATAAACCTTGCGATTCAACTTATTTGTATCCACATAATACATAACAACGTTTTCAAATTTTTCACCCAACAATTCTTCTATTTTCTTTCTGTTCAGAATTGGTCTGGTTGGGCGAATAACAGCGCCACGATTTTGTGGCATATTCTTTTTTATACACATTTTTATTATCTCTTATTTTTATACGCCAAAACATATGGAACAAATTTATCGGCGTGTGCATCCCCCAGCGCGCTGCGTGGGATTAAAATACTGTTTCCCATACCGGCAGCCATTTTTTCAAGCACCTCGCCGTTTTTGGCATTTACTAATTTATCAAGTTTAACTGAAACCTTGTCCATTGTGTTCGGCAAAATAAATGTTATTTCATCGCCACTGCGCGTTTCATTACGCAATTCAAATGTAATGTTTTCATCATCCACCGCAGTTATAACACCTGCTGCATGAAAGTCTGATGTACTGCGCGTCGTTTCATAATTATGCGCATCAGGCGTTACCGGCCCATCAAAGAACGCTGTTGTATAACCACGTGTTTCCAAGCGATTCAAATCCGCCATAAATGGCGCTGAATCAAAGTTTTCAGGGTCGCGCGCATACGCATCCAGCGCACAACGATATGCATGAACAACACTGCCTACATAATATTCACTGCGGTTTCTGCCTTCGATTTTCAGGCTGTCTGGGTTGGCGGATAAAACCTCGCCCAATCTGGGCATTAAACATAAGTCACGTGAATTCATTATGTATGCGCCACGCGCGTCTTCGTCAATTGGCATTTCCAGACCAGATTCACGTTCGCGCAAGATAACATCATATTTCCAACGACACAGTTGCGCACACGCGCCACGGTTGGCTGGGCGACCTGTTACAAAATTAGACAACAGGCAACGACCCGAATAAGACATACACATTGCACCATGAACAAAAATTTCCAGCCCAACATCAGGACATTCTTTTCTAATATTTTTAAATTCATTGTGTGAAACCTCACGTGCAAGGACACATAACTTTGCCCCAGCGTTTTGCCAAAACTTAACCGTTTTTGCCGAACAAATATTCGCCTGGGTTGAAATATGAATTGGAATATCTGGGTGATTTTCACGAACGTACATCATAATACCCGCATCAGATACAATCAACGCATCAGGCGACAGGTAATTTATAACCTCGCTAACCTGTGGCATATTTTCGTATTCATGATCATGTGCAAACAGGTTAAACGCCAAGTAAACTTTCTTGCCTGCCGCGTGTGCCAGTTCGATACCCTGCTTTACTTCTTCGACATTTATCTTGGCGCGTGCACGCATTGAAAACCCAGGCAGACCTGCATAAATTGCATCTGCCCCATAAAGAATAGCTGTCTTGAACGCGTCCAGCGTACCCGCCGGCGCCAAAAGTTCTGGTAGTTTCATCATAGTGTGTATATTCTGCCCCAAATAAATCCAAAAGCAAGAATACATAAGAACGTTGCGTTCACGCCTAAAAACAACAAAAAACCGGACGGAATACCTTGTATTACCGCCCGGCCGCAGATTTTGTTACCATTTTTACCCCAATGAAAAAAGGTAACATTTTATTACTTATTTTTTATACCACAAAATTTTATATAGTTTCTGAATTTTCGTGGTACATTTTTACTATAAAAAATTTGTTCCCCCTTATAAATTTTTGGAACAAAGAGCTTAAACAATTTCTTCTTTAGGACAAATAAAGT
>JAZRAD010000050.1:0-10356 GCA_045634405.1 Candidatus Enterousia sp. | reverse complement strand
AGTATGCTGTCTAAAATTTTACCTGTTGTTGGCACCGCATTCCACGCAGCCGTACGCCAACCACCGGTTTCTTTTGTTCCCTGTGGTTCATCTAAAACAACCAAAATTGTATATTGTGGTGCATCTGCTGGAAACACGCCAACAAACGATGTAATGTTACGTTTATTATCAACCTTGCCATTTGTATATTTTTCAGCAGTTGCTGTCTTACCACCAATTTTCACACCTGCGACACGTGCTTTTTTACCACTGGTTTCTTCGGCAACACGCAACATAATAGGACGCAATTTCGCAGAAATTTCATCCGCCAAAACGCGTTCGCCTTGCACAACACCAACATTTCTTTTTTGTAACGTTGGATAAATATAAATACCACCATTTGCAACTGCATTTACCCCCAACAACAAGTGCATAGGCGTAATTGCATAACCCTGGCCATATGCCACAGTTGCGCGTTCCACCGGCCCCCATTTGCGTTGTGGAATTGTATTCTCTGTACGGCCAAATTCAAGGGACAGCGCCTTGTTCATATGTAATTTTTCAAAGAATTCTTTTTGTGCATTTTCTGGTAATTCTAATGCGATTTGTGCACTGCCAACATTACAAGATTGCAACATAATTTCTTCAATATTTATACTTGGTCGCAACGGTTTAAAGCTGCGAATATCTGTAATTTTTTTAGCCAACCTGCCAAACTTATCATATATCGGGAAAGGCTTTGCAACATAATATTCTTTTTTAATATCAATCCCGTTTTCCAACGCCAAAGCAGTATTAAATATTTTAAAGATAGAGCCAGGTTCATAAACCATACGCATTGGCTTAAAACTGCGATTCGCGACCGAATCCAAACTTAAATTTTGTGGATCAAAATCAGGCAAAGATACCATCGCCAACATTTCCCCTGTTCGCGAATTCATCAACATACCCATTGCAGCCTTGGCACTATACTTTTGCATTGCGATTGATAACTGTTCATAGAACACAGATTGAATACGTGAATCAACCGACAAACGCAAAGAATTTGTATTTTCGGTCAAATAATCATTAAATATTCTTTCTGCGCCATCAAGACCTTTGCCTTCTGCACCAACATACCCCACAACATGCGAAAACAATCTGCGTTTTGGATATATTCTGATTTGCTTTGGTTCAACTTCCAGTCCGACAAGTTTTGCTTCTTTGACTTTTTTAATCTGATTTTCTGATGCATTTTTTGCCAGCAAAACATAACCACGTTCTGGTCTGACCAATTTTAACGCATCAGATAACGAATACTTATACGGGAATAATTCATGTATCAAACGTGCAATTTCTTCTCTATCTTTATCTTTTACAAATTTATTAATCAATTGGACAGAACCAGACATAACATTTTTGGCCAAGATATCACCGTTTCTATCTACGATATCTGCACGTTCAACCAACCACTGACCATTTGCGCCCATATTTCTTGTTTTATCAGTCCCCTGAATACCCAACTGCAATGTACGAACACCAAACAAAACAAAAGCAGCCAAAAACGCAAAATATACAACATTTAATCTACGACGCGTAGTCGCATCATTTTGTGTTGCAGAAATTCCATGCTTTAAAATATCCTTACCGACTTCAAACATATCAGTCTATTTTCCTGTCTTTCAATTCATACACTTCAACAGATTTTGCATAATTTACTGTTTCTGTCTTAGGCAAAACCATTGAAACAACATTGCGCAAGTTTTCCAAACTAATCAGTGATGCAAACTTGGTCTGTTTCATTGCGATTTCTTGTTGTGTTTTTATAATATCATTTCTGACACCGCGCAATTGTCTATCTTGGGTACGAAAAGCAACCTGCAACAGGACAGCCAAAAACAGTACAATACACAATGACCATACACCTATTTGAAACATTTTTTCATCATCATTCATTCCCCTGCCCCCACTTGCAATACTTACCAAGTATTTTATCATAAATTTTGAAAAAAACGAATCATAGAATTCACACCATTCAAGCGACCCGCACCCAACTGCAAATTCAATTCACGAAACTCTTGTGCCAGATTCATATTTTTTATTTCTGCGTCTTTTTTACCGTCAACCATCGCGATAAAAATTGCGACAATCCCAGCAACAATTGACGAATCGGCACGTCCATAAAAACGATTACCATCACGACAAATTTCAACAAAAGATGTACAACCTACAATCTCTGTACACGTGGCATTCTGTGGCACAGGCGATAAACTCTTACCAAAATCCATAACCAATTCTAATTTCATCATCGGATCAGAAACAGAATTTAAAAGATTTTTCATATCAGCATAATTCATATTATCACCAACCTTGATTTGTTAAATCCAGTTCTAAACGCGCTTCGTCTGACATACGCGATAAATCCCATGGTGGGTTCCATACCAAATCAACACGAACAGGTGTATCCCCAGATATTGCACGAACCCCATCGTGCACTTGCGCCAATAATTCTTCCATCATAGGACATGTCGGACTGGTAAAAGTCATCTGTAACACAATAATATCATCACGAATATCAATATCATATATCAACCCCATATCCCAAATATTTACAGGGATTTCTGGGTCATATATTTTTTTTAACGCATCAATAATATCTTGTCTTTGAACTGTCATTTTACAATTTCTTTTATATATTCAATTACCTGTTTTGCTTCATCAATTGTATTATATGCGCCAACAGAAATCCTGATTGAACCATCAATATTTAACAATTTGTGAATCCAAGAAGCACACATATTGCCAACACGCAAACATACACCACGCGCACCAATTAAAGCACCAAAATCCAACACATGCATACCATCAACCACAAAAGACAATACAGATGCATCACGCGGTGAAATAATTTTTATTCTTGGGTTTTCGGCAATTACATCATACATATACTTTATTAAATTTAAATCAGGACGATTATTTTCAATATTTTTAATTGCTGCGCATACACCAGAAATTTGCGTTAGTGGTAATGTCCCTGCTTCGAATACATATGGTGCAGAATTCAAAATCAGTTTATCTTCATAAACCTTGTTTACCATTCCGCCACCAAAAACAACAGGCGCATATAAATCTGGATTTTTTATATACAAAATGCCCAGCCCCGTATCTGTACCGATTTTATGTCCAGAAAAACACATAAAATCACAATCCCATAACTTAACATCTATTTTGTTATGAACAACAAATTGCGCTGCATCAACCACAGTTATAACATTTGGTTTTTTTTGTTTGGCAGCACTTACAATCGCACTTACATCTTGTGGCACGCCAATTACATTTGACATTGCAGTTATAACCAACACATCTGCATATGGAACTTTTGCAATATCAACATCCATCGATTCGTTTAAATCGCATACAACAACCCCTGCCCCAGATTGTACAAATGGTAATCTGGCACTGTGATGATCAAGGTCAGATACAGCAACAGTATGTTTATCTGTCAGTTTTAACATCTGCGCAACCATATTCATCCCAGCAGTTGTTCCAGATGTAAAAACAACCTGACGCGATTCGGCACCGATAAAATCAGCAACGCAATTACGCGCCCTTTCAACCATTTCATCAACATGTACCGCACGCGCACATACACCACGCCCAGCATTGGCATAACCATTGTTTAAAAAGTCCAGTTGCGCATTGATAACAGCGTCTGATTTTAAGTATGTTGCAGCAGCATCTAAGTATATGATTTTATTCATTTATGATTTCTCTTGCATTTTGTGACGATTATAATACACTCGCTTGGAATATCAACAAAAGAAGGAGAAAAAAGATGGCAGTAAAACACGCAAACGACGCAACAGTTAACACACTTATTGGCAACGGCATAACATTGGTTGATTTCTGGGCAACATGGTGCGGTCCATGCCGTATGTTTGGCCCAATTTTCGAAGCAACATCTGAAAAAATCACAGACGTAACATTTGTAAAATTTGAAATTGATGAAGCAAACCGACAAACACCTATGAAATACGGCATCCGCAGTATTCCAAGTGTTTTGGCATTTAAAAACGGTGAATTGGTTGAGGCACGCACAGGCCTGATGGACGAAGACACCCTGACAGATTGGATAAATGAATTAAAAGGTGCTTAAAGATGGCCACAAAAGACTACAAAAACATTGAATTACCAGCAAAATACACACCAAAAAAGACAGAACCATATATGTGTCCTGAACAGTTGGCGTATTTTTACAATATCTTAAAGGCACAGAAAGAAGAACTGGAAAGCGACAGCGATTCTGTTTTAAACGCGGTTCGTTTGGCAGAAAAAACAGAAAATGCAGGTGTTGGTGACGAATCGGACAACGCATCATACAACCAAGATATTACAATGGATTTGCATATATCTGAACGCAACAACAAACTGTTGCAAAAAATCAACGCTGCGTTAAATCGCATGGAAACAGGCGATTATGGTTACAGCGTAGTATCTGGCGAAGAAATTGGTTTAAAACGTATGATGGCTCGCCCATTGGCAACATTGACTGTAGAAGAGCAAGAAGAATACGAAAACCGCAGATAAAAAAATAACCCCGCCAAGTGGCGGGATTTTTTTATCTGACCAGATTGACAAACTCGTTTTATGTGTTATCATAACAAAAAAATTAAGAGTAAATATTATGAATACAGAAAACAAAAACAATCTTTTTAACCCCAGGGAAATTATATACATTGTGTACAATGGTATGGCCACAGCCGGAATTGTCCATAATACAAAACTACTTATTGACAAAGGTTACGATCGTGAAACCCTTATCGTTTTATTAATGTGGCTTACTGGATTTGCATATTCTGCACAAGGTTTATATCAAATATATAAAACCCGAAAAGAAAATCAAAACAATCAAAAACAACGATAAAAACACCCGCCAAATGGCGGGTAATTTTATTTCTTTTTTGCAACCTTTTTAACCGGTGCTTTTTTTACAGTTGTTTTCTTGGCAGGCTGTTTTACATCTTTGATTTCTTTTTTAAAGACATTCAAACCATCAGCCAAATTTTTCATCATACCTGGAATCTTGTTAGAACCGAACAAGATAACAACCAGTACAACTATGACTAATATTTCTGCCCATCCAAAACGTCCGAACATATCAATCCCCTTTTATTATTTTGTTACATAGCATTCCAAGCCATCTGCCTTGGCATTACGGCAGAAACTGTTTGCATCTGCTGATGAATTAAATCCAACACGTAATCTGTATGTTGTTGTGCCATTTTTCAATTGTGCAGCCAAGATTACAAATTTCTGTCCACTAAACAAACTTGCATGTGATGCCGCCAATTTGCGTTGTCCTGCTTCTGCCAATGCGCGTGTACTGTACGACCCCAACTGTCCATACCAACTAAATACAGATGCTGGCACAGTCTTTTTCACAGCAGGTTTTGGTTGTGGCTTTGCAGCTGGTTTTGCCGCTTGCTTTGGCGCAGGTTTTGCGACCTTGGCAGGTTCAAATTTAACTTCTTTTCTGTCTTCTATGACACGCACAGGTGCAGACACAGGTTCTGGTTGTGGCTGTGCCACAGGTGCAGGTTTTACTTCTGCCGGGGCTGGTTTTGGCTGTACAGCTGGCTGTACAACAG
Source organism: Candidatus Enterousia sp. (assembly GCA_045634405.1). Classification (GTDB taxonomy): domain Bacteria; phylum Pseudomonadota; class Alphaproteobacteria; order Rs-D84; family Rs-D84; genus Enterousia. The sequence continues at coordinate 4,750 of JAZRAD010000050.1, read as the reverse complement.
GTTTTTGCTGTGGCATAACATTCATATCCACAGGCACACCTTCGCCATCAACCACCATAACTGGTGCGTCTAAATCAACCTCTATTGAAGAAGATGTTTCGTCACTAACCGAACGAATAATTATATATGACGCCAATACGATTATCATCACACCCACAGTCAACAATAACCATGGTTTTTTTGGACGTGGTGCTGTAAAAACAGGCACCTCTGGCAAAGTGTCCATCGTATCGTTATCGTCTAAATCTAATAAATCCAAGCTATTATCTTCGTTGTTCATATGACAATCCCCCTATGATTGATTATACGAACATTATATCATAAAAAAACCGAATAACCAAACAGATATAAACAAAAAATTACTTTGGCATATTACCAAAATGTGGTGGCACAATCAGTTTATGATTTTCTGCAACAATTGGTTCAACTTCGCATTTTTTTGCACAGCCAGACAGGACAATCGGTATTAAAACCAGCGCAACTAAAAATAAAACTTTTTTCATATTATCTTTCCTTTCTTTTATTTTTATGGGGCAGATAACCTGCCCCATATATTTTTTTACATTGGCATCTTGATTGCATTTTGCATCATTTCAACAAATTCAGACAGCGGTATCGTTTCCTGATTTTGCTGACCCAAGCGACGCAATGTAACCGTTTTGTCTGCCATTTCTTTTTCACCAACAACTGCAACGATTGGTGTTTTTGCCAATGACAGTTCGCGGATTTTATAGTTTACTTTTTCATCACGCAAATCTGCACGTGTATTTACACCAACCTTGCGCAATGCAGACACAACTTCATTTGCATAGTCTGCATGCTTTTCAGAAATTGGTGTGACAACAACCGGTTCTGGTGACAACCACAATGGCAAGTGACCACCTGTTGATTCCAGATAAATACCCATAAAGCGTTCAATAGAACCTAATATTGCACGATGCAACATAATTGGACGGTGTTTTTCCCCATCTTCGCCGATATAAGACAAATCGAATCGTTCTGGCAAATTCATATCCAACTGCACCGTACCACATACCCATACACGACCGATTGCGTCACGCATAGAAATACCAATCTTTGGTCCATAGAATGCACCCTCGCCTTCTGCGACAGTATAATTTGCATTTACAGATTTCAATGCGTTATGCAATGTGCTTTCTGCAAAGTCCCAAACTTCATCAGAACCGATACGGAATTCAGAATCTGGTCTTGTTTCCAACGTCATATGCAGTTCATTGAATCCCAGCGCACCATAAACGCTTTTAATCAGATTTAATGCCTTGGCCACTTCTTCTTCCATTTGTTCTTCGGTACAGAAGATATGCGCATCGTCTTGTGTCATTTCACGTACACGCATCAATCCAGCCAAAGAACCCGAAGATTCATAACGATGAACCTTACCAAATTCAGCCAAATACAATGGCAAATCTTTATATGATGTAATACCATGACCAAACACCAACATACCACCCGGGCATGACATTGGCTTTACACAGAAATCTTTACCATCTTGTGTTTTACCCGCATAGTTATGAGATGCATATTTTGCCCAGTGACCACTGCGTTCCCACAATGCGCGTTCCATAACAGTAGGTGTTGAAATTTCCAAATACCCTTCCCTGTTCTGACGTTCACGAATAAAATCAATCAATTTACGATAGATTTTAAAACCTTTGTCGTGCCAGAAAACAGATCCTGGTGCATAATCTGGTTCAAAGTGGAACAAATCCATATCTTTACCCAGTTTTCTATTATCGCGCGCAGCAGCTTCTTCTTGCATTTTCAAGAACGCGTCCAATTCTTCCTTGGATGCAAATGCGTCAACATAGATACGTTGCAACATTTTGTTTTTTGCGTTTCCTTTCCAGTATGCACCTGCAACACTGCGGATTTTGAAAGAATCCCTTGGTAAATCCTTGGAACTTTCCACATGTGGTCCACGACACAAATCTACGAAATCACGGAACGTATAAATAGACTACGCTACGCCTGCGGCATCATATTCATTTAACCATTCCATTTTATACGGCTGCGCTGCAAAGATTTCTTTTGCTTCATCTAATGCAACATTACGTTGTTCAAAGCGACCATTAGACTTGATTAAATCGCGCATTTCCTTTTCAATTTTTGCAAAATCTTCTTCGGAAAAGCGATATTCTGTATCAAAGTCATAATAAAAACCGTTTTCAATTGCCGGTCCCCCTGCGAATTTAACATCAGGGTGCAATTTTTTTACTGCTGCTGCCATTACGTGTGCCAACGAATGACGAATTATTTCAATATCATAAGACATAACAAAATACCTTTTATTTAATTAAATTTTCAAACTGATTTATTATAGAAAGTTGTGCGATTTATCGCAATAGAAATTACACCCCCAACGGGGTTGTAGTAGTCGCTGTAAAGAACAAATTAAATAAATTCATGTCTGTTATTTTATTCTTATACACAACAAAAGTCAACAAAAAACCCGCCATACGGCGGATTTCTTGTTATTTATCCAAAATACAACCGAACAGAACAGCAAAAAAGAAACACACGCTGCCGCCGATTACAAACAGGTGCCATACTGCGTGCGAAAACTTCATACGACGCCACAAATAGAATATCACTCCAATCGTATAAGACAGTCCACCCGCCAAGATAAACCACAGACCGCGTACTGGGATATTACGAATCATTGCCGGCAATATAAATAACAATGTCCATCCCATCGCAACATATAACGCAACCATCCAACGTGGTTGTTGTTTTGGATTACGAATTTTCATATACGAACCGAACAAAACAATTCCCCATAAAATCGCGAACACAATCCACCCGACCAGCCCGCGCAAATTTACCAATAAAAATGGTGTATAAGTCCCTGCAATCAACGCATAAATTGCAACGCTGTCCCAAACTTCAAAGAAACATTCGTGCTTTTTACCAATTGTTGCATGACACATTGTTGAACCAAAATACAGGGTAATCATTGTCACGCCAAAGATTGCACAAGACACAATCGCCCACGCATCGCCTTTTAGTCCCGCAAACACAACCAACAATGTCAATGCAGCAATCGCCAACCCAATTCCAATACCATGCGTTAAAATATTTACAACCTCTTCGCCATGTGTTGACGGTTTTTCCCAACGGAATAACCCAGTTGCCCGCAAAACCTTTAATAATTGTGACCCATGCGAATCTTTTTTTACCGCCCGAATTCTGGCACGTTTTTCCTTGGTCATTTTATCGCCCCCTTTATATTCTAAAATCAACCAATTTTATCGGTTTTATATCTTTTTCATCAAATTCACCACGAACATTCGGTATCTTTCCGATATATTTTGGTTCGCCCAACATATCAATCAACGCCAAACGTTGTGATTCATAATGTCCAGAACCAAAAATTGCGAATACGGTATCATACTTATTTAATGCCGTTGCAATATTTTCTAACATAAATTTATCACGGCCAAACTTATTTAATGTACCACCCATTTCGCCCAATACACCTGCTGAACGCATCGGTGCTGTTCCTAAAATTTTACGTACAACATTTTCATCAAAAACATAATTCGGATAATGCGCTTGCAACACATCCTGTTTTTCTTTATGCGACAAATCAGCAAACACAACCGGTATATTTTGTTTTGTTGCCACAGCCGCCGCATAAATCAACGTATTTGTTTGTGACGCATGCTTACCGATTTCACGACCTGCATTTTCAAATTCCGTAATCAAGATATCGGGCTGCTTAAATTTTCCAGATTTAAAGCAAAAATCCACCATATCAAACGATTCGTTTTCGCCATGTATATCACACATATACACCAGTGTTTTATCATTTTTTTCAAACAATGCGATATACGCACCAGGATACATACGTTGTGCGTCTTCCCACGCTTCTAACAAAGTGAAATTTGGTTTAAATTGCATTCTGCACCCTTTGTTTCACACGTTCGCCACCCATAACAGTCATTATCGAATACAGATCTGGGGTGTTTGTGCGACCCGATAACGCCACACGCAGATTCATTGCAACATCGCCATTTTTGATACCGCATTTTTCTGCAACAGCGACAATTTTTACCCACCAAGTATCTTTGTCATCTGCCGCGTCATACGTTTCCAAGAACGAGCGCAACGCGTCCCTATTAAATTCATATTCTGTACTTGGGACAAATAACTCATCCCAGAAAAACGCGACATTTTCCAACGTCTGTGACCAAGTGATAAAGTCTTTACGTACACGCTTTGGATTATCGCGTTCAATACCCAACACACCTGTCAAGTATGCAACATCTGCAACCTGCATTTTGTTTGTATCTGTTCCATATTCATTTGCCCATGTAACGACACAACTAACCAATTCTGGCACCGGCAACGAACCAATAAACTCTTTCGCCCACCATTCCAGTTTTTTCATATCAAACAATGCACCAGACATAGGAATCTTTTTTGCACGCATTTCATATTCCCAGAATGTTTTAACCTGGCCTTTCGTTTTTGCTTCTTCATATCCAGACGCCAAAATATTACCCAAATATTCAATCACTGCATCAACCGGCCAACCTTCTTGTAAAAAGAACGCAACATTACTTTCTGGATCTTTACGCTTTGACATTTTGCGCTGTTTTCCGGTTTCTGCATCAATCTTGTCCAATGTCGCGGTATGGATATACATTGGTGGCGTCCATTGCATCATACGGAACAATTGGTAATGTAACGGCAATGACGGCAACCATTCTTCACCACGCACTACATG
>JAZRAD010000049.1:0-35289 GCA_045634405.1 Candidatus Enterousia sp. | reverse complement strand
AGAACCAGAATATGACTTTGTTGCGCCAGATGGATTTGGACATACTTTCTGGGTAATTCGTGATGCAAATGTAAATAAACGTATTACAGAAATATTTGCGGAAATTCCTGCGCTGTATGTTGCAGATGGTCATCATCGCACTGCGGCAGCCGCACGTGTCGGTGCAGAAAAACGTGAACAAAATCCAAATCACACAGGCGAAGAAGAATATAATTATTTCTTGGCGGTGATTTTCCCAGAAAGCCAATTAAAGATTATTGACTATAACCGTTTGGTCAAAGACTTAAATGGTTTAACATCAACTCAGTTCTTGGAAAAACTGTCTGAATCTTTTGATGTTGTGGAAATGGGTGCGGAAATCTATAAACCAAATGCGTTACATAACTTTGGTATGTATCTGGATGGTAAATGGTATTCTTTGACCGCCAAGGCGGGTACATATAACGACAATGACCCAATTGGGGTTTTGGATGTAACTGTGCTGTCTAATTTGGTGTTTGATAAGATACTGAATTTGGGTGATTTGCGAACCAGTAAACGAATTGACTTTGTAGGCGGAATTCGTGGATTGGGTGAATTGCAAAAACGTGTTGATAGTGGTGAAATGGTTGCAGCATTTGCACTGTATCCTGTTACAATGCGTCAAATTATTGATATTGCAGATACAGGAAATATCATGCCACCAAAGACAACTTGGTTTGAACCAAAATTGCGCAGTGGTTTGGTAATTCATAAACTGTCATAAAAAAAATCCCCGTTTGGGGATTTTTATTTTGTTTTATTTTTTTTGCATCTTCTGCATACATTTAATCCGTGCAGCATTGCGGCGTGTTCGCTGACATGTGCACCTGGGGTATGCATATCGCCAATCTTGACCCAAAATTGTTTTGTTGGGTCACATGTAATTTTGCAGTTCTCCGCGCAGCCGTTACAACGAATGTCTGGTTTTAATTCAAATGTTTTTTTGCCGGGTGTTTTTGTGTCATAGTGTACACATAATTTACACAGGTTTAATCCAAAGTCTTCTGTGTTGTCATGTGCAGAACAATGTACCCGTGTTTCGCCAATAACAACGCAACCAAATGATAGTGCATAAATGTCGCAATTTTGATTACATCCGTTACAATGTGGACCATATTCATACATGCTATATTCCTTTTGTTTTCAGGGAATATAGCATGCTGTATTTAATTAGTCAATTTTTACAGAAAATATAGTTTGCTGTTTTTCTGTGTCCAGTGGATGATATTGGAACGGAACTGTCGCAAAGTCTATTTTACTCATATCAATACTGCGAATTGTTCGGTTGTACATTGTGTGATAATATATTCGCATGTTTTTCAGGTCTGTGGCAACTGTCCATTGTGTTGCAGCTGGCATATCTGTTGGGGATTTTCCGACTGCGAACTGAACACCAGATGGAATATCAACATTGTTCAAGATATGAAATGCTTGCTCAACAGATTTTTCGCCTGACTCTTGTTCCAGTGCAAATGTTTTCAAAAACGCAACACGAACAAAACGTGATGGTGGTGTAAAGTCGCCTGGTAATCCACGCATACCAGAACCCGAACCAAACGCGCGCAGTGTTATTGGACCAAATTTTGTTGGGCCGGCAGTTCCTGGATGCAGGTTTACATAGTTGTTCAGATTTGTCATGTGCCATGGGAATCCAGGTGAGTTGGTTAAAACCCCGATTTCGTTTTCATAAAAGTTTGGTTTGCCATCAACAATTTCCAATACGACTTGGCGGCCGTTTGGTTCTGTTATTCGCCAATGCACAGTTGATGCAGTTGGATCAATGTTTATAATGCGAACATCGTTGATTGCGGCTTTGACTTGGTCAATGGTGGCAAATCGTGACAGAATCCATGATACAACCTGGAAATCAGCCAGTGATATGTCTTTGCTTTTTTCGTTGTATTCGACATATTCGCCATAGTTCGGAAAATAGAACAGGGCGGCAGACAGGCCTGCTTCGTTTGTGCCATCAACAACAAATTCTGGTTGTTCAACGGCGATTCCTGCGTATCCGTATAGCGATATAAAGTTCAGACCATCCATTGTGCCGTCGGGTAGTAATGATTGCTGATTGTGTCCGCGTGGAACAATTGTGTACAGATTATTCATTTCTGAACCTGACCAATCAACTGTTCGTGCAACAACAGTTGCGTTGTCTTTGGATTTTAATGTGATTCCTGTGCATGCGCTGGCAGATTGGCACAGTGCAATACAGACCGATAATGTTGTGGTAAAAAATATTTTATTCATGGTGCGTTTCCCCCTTTGATAAAATTATTTATATATCGGGGAATTTTGCACTAGGAACCTTTGCTGTTTACATTGACAATAAAGGTTGCCATATTTTCATAACTTCGTCATGATTGGCATACATTTCAAGAAATTCAATAGTTGAACAGATTAAATCAATCTGTTTTTGTGACCATTTGTATTTTGGATTGTGACGCAATTGTGTATCAAACCATTTTCGTACAGATAAATCATTAGGGTCTTCGTGGGTCAGGTATCTTTGTTCAAAATTTGCGCTGAACCAATCGCATACCATTTCAATCAATGTAATGTCGCTGATTTCTGAAACATCGCTATAGTGTTCCAGATGGTGTATTTGCGCTGCATGGTGTTCGGCATTCATTTTTCTAAATAATTCTTTGTTTGTTTCCGGAATATGATATTCAGGATGATAGCTGTTATAGTTTTTATAAGAATAAGCAATCATCATTGGACCAGAGTGTTTATCATTATCATGTTCTGGAAAATGATAGCCCAGCAAAGATGCATGATAATTCAAGCAATCAATATGTGCCTGTGTTCGTGCATGATGAAATTTATTGATTGTTTCGATTGATGTTCTCATAAGTGGTATTATATCATATTTTTTTAGTGTTGGTTTATTTTTTATATGATAACATTCTTGCATCGGGTAAAATAGGTTATATATGAAAAAGACATTATATATTTTCAGGCATGGTGAAACAAACTATAACGTGGAAAAGCGTATGCAGGGCTGGCTGGATATTCCATTAAATGAAAATGGGGTTGCCCAGGCGCATGCTTTGGCGAAAAAATTAAATGATGTTAAGTTTGATTGTGTTTATTCGTCGTCTTCATCGCGTGCGCTGGATACTGCACGTGTCGTGGTGGGAAATAATGATACAGAAATTATAACAGATGATGGTTTGCGTGAACATAATTTTGGGGATTTTTGTGGTAATATCTGCCGCTTGACAGAAGATTCAGCAGATACACCAATCAAACAAAAAGGTGATGTTGTATATATACCCTTTGATTTGGTTGTCCAAGATGACTATATGCCGCCAAACGGCGAAAGTCATACACAGTTTGTGAAACGTGTCTTGGATACGTTGAATAAAATTGTGAAAAATACAGATGCAAAAACAATTGGTATTGCAACTCATACTGGTGTGGCCAAGGTTATAATTCAGAAATTGACGCCTGCGCGTTGGACACGTGCCGGTATGCCAAATGCAGGTTTTTTCAAGTTAGAACATGATGGGAAATCTTTTTCAATGCCGGAAATCCCAGATTGGTTGTCGCCTGTATTGATGGGGGCAGATGGTAATCCATTGGTTGCATATCATGGAACATATTATGAATTTGATTATTTTCGTCCGCTGACGCATTTCGGAAAACTGATAAATGCACAGGCGAATTTGAACGAGGGCAAATGGAAACGCGACCCAAATATTGATATTACCAAGCCGATAATTATACCTGTGAATTTATCTTCTGGTCGCTGGGCAGAAATTCCAGATTTAAATGACCACAGTGTGCAAAACTATATGGGCATTTTATTTCAGTATATGTGTGCTGATAAAATCGCAGATTTTAATCGCGTCTTGAATATTGAAGACAAGGCAGAATTTGAAAAACAAATCGTATCTGCGCGTCAGCGTGTATTGGATTCCGATATTGATGTGCCGTGGGAATTTGATTGGGTGTGTGAACCAATTGTAGGCAACATATCATCGGACGCAATGCAGGCAGAATTAAAACAAGAAACATTGTTTGATGTTTATACGCATGAAAATCTGTTCTTTCAAAGAATGATATTGTTCTTTGAAAAAATGGGTCTTGTTGGATTTAAATACAAAAATTACACCGAAGGGCCGGGCGATATGTCGTATATAAACCTGCGTCAGAACAGTATTGTGCGTACTGATAAGAAATTATTGGCACATTCGATGCCAAATGCGAATCAAGTTGCGCAATTGCGTGCCATGCGTTCTGAATTTAGGGCAAAACATAAGCCACGCAAATTCACGCATTCGGAAAAAGAGAGTTTGATTGCAGAGTTGATTGGTTTTACAGAATTTCGTTTCAAAGAAATAGAATATCAATCATACAAATCATGGGCAAAATGCGACTGTCAAAAAGATATGTAAAACTTTGTGCTTGCATTGATAAAATAAAAGCCTTATAATCTGCGACGCATTGGGGCATAGTTTAACGGTAGAACTCCGGACTCTGACTCCACATATGCTACACAACAAAAAATCCCAGTTTTTCGCATGATACAGATTGAATCACGGGCAAAAATGGCCGTTTAACATTTGTGCATATCACTGCATACAGGCTGGTTTAAGCTGGTCCGTATATAGTTTCAGTTTTACATATTTTTTACACAGGAATTTTGGTAATTTTAGGGTGTTTTTTACTTGATACTTTATAGTTTTTATTTTCTTGAACTATGAAGTATCAGGGATGTTAATGATGAGAGGTATGATTTTTCTAGAAAGTAAATAATTTGTGTGGATCAATCTGGTAATATTTTCTATTATCAAGTTAAAGGAAAGGAATACGTGATTGCAATACCTGCCAGATTGCCGGATTATGTTGATTGCAAACCTGTCTTGAAATGGGCTGGTGGCAAGGGTCAGTTATTGGATCAAATCGAACCTAAATTGCCATTAAAACTGAAAATGGGTGGCGTCAAACGCTATGTTGAACCGTTTGTTGGTGGCGGTGCCGTATTCTTTGATATCTATAATAAATACCCAATCCAAGAAGCATATTTGTTCGATATCAATCCTGAATTGGTTATTCTGTACAATGTTATCAAGCATAATGTTGAAGAATTGATTGTCGAACTGACCAAATTGCAGACTGAATATCGGTTGACCGAGAATCAAAAAGAATACTATTACGCACGTCGTGATGAATATAATGAATTCGACAAAGATATCGATGCAAATGTCTATCGTACCGGTTTTGTTCGCCGTGCGGCTTTGACGATATTCTTGAATCGGACTTGCTTTAATGGCCTGTTCCGTGTGAACAGCAAGAACAAGTTCAATGTTCCAATGGGCAAATATACAAACCCACGCATATTGGATGAAGAAAACCTGCGTAATGTGTCTGATGCTTTGCAGATTGCAACCATTATTCAGGGCGACTTTGGCGATACATCAAAGTATGTGACGGATGACACATTTATATACTACGACCCTCCATACCGCCCAATTCGTGAAACTTCGTCATTTAATTCGTATGCGGTTGGTGACTTTGATGACAATGAACAAATCAGATTAAAGAACGTTTTTGATATCTGTCATCAAATGGGGGCTTTGCAGATGTTAAGTAATTCCGACCCAACGAACTATGTTGATGACCCATTCTTTGACGACCTGTACCAAGATTATAAGATAAATCGCATTATGGCCAAGCGACTGATAAACTCCAAGGCGGACGGTCGTGATGCAATTCGGGAACTTTTGATTACAAATTATGAATAAGAAACAGTATCGACTTTATTGTGAAGATTGCCTGAAAAAGTTAGCTGAAATCCCCGAAAACACTTTTGACATGATTTTTGCGGACCCTCCATACATGTTGTCTAATGGTGGTATCACCTGCCAGAATGGTTGTGTTGTTTCTGTGAACAAAGGCGATTGGGATAAATCGCATGGCCTTAGTGAAGATTTTGAGTTTCATAAAAAGTGGCTGTGTGCCTGTCATCGTGTATTAAAGCCAAATGGAACATTGTGGGTCAGTGGTACATATCACAGCATTTATTCATGCGGCTATGCGATGCAGTTGTTGGGCTTTCATATCTTGAACGACATTACTTGGTTTAAGCCAAATGCCAGCCCGAATATGTCTTGTCGCTATTTTACAGCCAGTCATGAAACATTGCTGTGGGCCAGAAAGAACAAAAAATCTAAGCATACTTTCAACTATGAAGCGATGAAGAACGGTGATTTCCCAAAAGATTTTATTAAAAAGCCGGGCTGTCAGATGCGTAGTGTTTGGGCAATTGGCACACCGACCAAGGCTGAAAAGATACACGGGAAACACCCAACACAAAAGCCATTGGAATTATTAGAGCGCATAGTCTTGGCATCAACTAATCCTGGTGATTTGATTCTGGACCCGTTTATGGGCAGTGGTACAACCGGTGTCGCCGCACTGAAACATGGTCGCCGCTTTGTCGGCATAGACATGGAATCACAATTTGTTGAATTGGCTGAAAAAAGATTATATGATGCATCTGAAAAGAAGGATTAAAAAATGAAAGCAAATGGTATTGGTGGTGCAAACACTAAAACAGGATTAGTTTTTGAGGGCAAGACAGATCTGCGTACATTCCTGTGCAATCAACCAGGGTATGATTGTGCTGATGACAAACGTGGCTGGGTTTCTGTCTTGTACAAAGGCGAAGAAGTTGCATCAATTTTCAAGAAAAATGCATTGTATAAGTTTTTAGAATATCGTGGCATAGATTGGAAATCTATATTGTCAAAAAAGTTGCTACCAGACGATTCTATTTATGTTGTCATAAACAACACATTTTTTGTAATTGAATGTAAATTTCAACGTGTTGCTGGATCCGTGGACGAGAAATTGCAAACATGTGATTTTAAGAAGAAACAATATAAAAAACTGTTGGCACAATTGAATATGGAAATAGAATATATTTATCTGCTGAGTGATTGGTTCAAACAGGCTTGTTATCAAGATGTGCTGGATTATATCGTATCTGTAGGTTGTTCATATTACTTTGAATACATTCCACTGCAGAAATTTGGCTTGCCGGTACCAAAAAGTAATTAAGAGTAAATCATGGGACAAACTACTAAAATTGAGAATGCTTATAAATTTATAAAAAGCCACACAAGCTTTACCTTATCTCAGTTATCAGAAGCCTCTGGGTGGACTGTAAAAACGACGGAAAAAAGTTTGTGGAAAGTAGGTGATGTTGTTCGTCGAAATGGCAAATATTATAAACCAATAGATAACTTTGGAAGTTTAGTATCGTTAGAACAATTTAAAAAATCTTTCTCTCAGACTCGTTTGAAATCACAAAACTCTTATCTATGTGAAAAGCTTTTAGAAAAATCTAAAAATGCTATATTGTCTGCTGTACAACATTACAACAATCCCTTAACTACCTTTAAGACGGAAAGTTTTATTGTTTTAATGACTATTGGTTTTACATCATTGTTTCATGCGATTTTTGAAAAAAATGGTTGGAATTATACAGAAAAAAATGCAGACAAAATATACTTGTTCGACTATTCTAAGTGTTTTCAGATTTTTCGTAGCGATCAAGATGTAACCAAAAAGTATGACAAAAGGTTTTTAGAAGCCTTTGCTGCTTTAATTCTTTATTTTAAGGAAGCACGAGATTTAATAGAACATCAATTAAATAATATTGACGACTATACATATGGTCATTGTCAAGCTTGGCTGTATTGTTATGAACATATACTAAAAACTGAATTTGGCTTAGATTCTTCTTTACAAACTTTACTAACGTCCGCAATACAATTCTCTCAAGATTTTTCTAAACCCATTATAAGTCAAGAACTAGATGATTTTCATAAGGATTTTTATGGTAAACTGCCTGCATCTGTTCAGGAGAGTCCATTTTTTAAACTGAAAGTTCGCATAGTTCCGTATAAAAATATTGCGGACGAAGATTTTAGACAGACAGCTATTTTCATAAGTGATCCTGTTATTGCTGAACAATTGGCCAAAAAAGATAAAGTCGTAATGGTTGCTACCCCACAAAATATCTTACCAACGGATATGGTAGCAAAAATAAAACCCATTATTGTTGCAAAATATGGAGACATGAAATTTACTGCTAGTCATCTGGCAAAAATTGCAAAATATATGAACTGGATAAAGGACAGAAAAATAATAAACCATACTTTTATGGGACAGGAAAAAATGGGCAACAAATCTCTGGCTACTAGATATAAAGAAGGGGCAGAAAGAGAGATAGAAAGAGAAATGTGTGAAAACCCAGAAAAATTTTTAAAGAGTTTTGCTGCTCAAACTGTTTTTGAACGTTGGCAACAATCTAATAATAAAAACGTAAAAAAATCTAGTTAGTTTCAGATTTGGTAAAATATGCCGTCGTGTTGGAACTATATTTTTATTTTATTTATGAACATTTTACATATTTTTTACATGTGTGAGCCGTAGTGAAAAAAAGGTCAAATATTGTTCAAAAGGGGGTGAAAAAATCCCGGTTTTACACAGGAAGTGTTGTTCTTTGTGCATTTCCCAGACCGGCGGACTAGCGGAACAATGGTCTGGAAAAATTAAAAGTGGCGGGAATATGGTGTTTTTAATGTAAAATCAAGGTGATGGTTATTGTTTAGGGGTGTATTAGATACATATTTTATATGTATAAAAGTGCTTTCATTTTGCAAAAATTTTTACATATTTTTTACATGGGGATTAACTTTCTGCTTGCATTGGAAATAAAAAAGCCTTATAATCCGCCGTGCTTGGGGCATAGTTTAACGGTAGAACTCCGGACTCTGACTCCGTCAGTGTTGGTTCGAATCCAGCTGCCCCAACCAAGATAGACAACCGCTCGTTTCAGAGCGGTTTTTTGTTGGAATTGTAATATTTACAGAAAGTTCGAAAGTTGGAAAATAGAAAACAACAAAAAATTATCATTTTCGAACTATTTGTGATATACTTTTAAGCAGTGTATAAGGAGAAAATGATGGTTTTGAAAATAAATTTTCCCAAAAAAGAAAAAATAGAGGTGAGAGAAGAATCATTTAACAAAGGTAGAATTTATATTGAAATAAAACAAAAATATGAAAATCTTAGGCAAGCAGATTTTCCAAAAAGCAGAATTGTTGATAAAAACTGGTCCGCAAATGCCGAAATTCCGCATTGTGGTATGTCCATTGAACAAAATTACGATTGGAATTATCACAAATCCCCAATCGTAAGACATAATATACTTGATTATAAAATTTTTCCAAAATATAGAATCTCACTTAATTGTGTTGCTGATGGGAACTTGTTTTTAGCATTAGATGAATATTTTTCTCTGGGAACAATAAACGGAAAAGTTGTAAGGCGTAATACAGTCAACGGTTATTAGAAAACTCCTAGATATACAGATAATAACATGTGGTTGACGCGTTCAGATCCAGTCACACTCTATTTTATGGAAGAAGTAGATAACCAATTGATTGAAGATATAAAGGAAATTACTAAACCATATCGTAATCCTGTAAAAACACCCAAAACAGATAAAGTTTTTGCACAAGCACAATTAAAAGACGCGGAATGGATGTCATATTCAAAAGAGAGCCAACCAGAAGAATTAGTGCAACTTATAAAAAGGGCGGAAAAATTAAATCCGGACTTAGCAAAAGGGATTCATATGTATGTAAAATCCGACGGGATATCGGTAAAAGACGAAAACGGTAAAAAGATGTTTCTTGTTGAGGATGATATTTATACACAATTATTTAGAATAAGTGCGGGGCAATATTATGCAATCAAAGAATATGTTGATGAATATGAACGCAATCATTCTAAACTGCGAATAGGTCGTGGTCTTAATATAGATAGATAACATTGTACAATATGATTTATTAGATTTGTTTCCTCTTGAACTCGTCAATTTCTTGCCCGATTTCCAACAATTCGGCTCGCAAACTGCACAGATAGCACAACCAGTATTCAAACGCCCCGGAATGGGGCGTATTTATATTGGTTTGTACCATGCAACAATATGTTGCACTGGTTCGACACAGCGTAAGCGAATACGGGAATTTACAATTATGTTGTAGCTAATAAATAGGCAATATTGTTTTTTTGTAGATTGATTTTAGTAAAAATTTATATTGCTTATGAATTTTTATGTGCTATGAATAAGAAGCATATCAAAGAAAGGGGGCTTTTTATGTCAAATACCAAACATTTATCTGAAATATTAAAAGTTTGTAGCGTTTTGCCTGCATTGGTTGTTATGCCGGCCGTGGCAGATTTGCCGAATACATCTGGTAATGCGTGGGTTTTTGGTGATTTAAATTTGGATTATGATGTTGCAAATAATTCAGCAATTGGTGGACGAGTCTCTGTGATAAATGGTGATCGTGGAAATGACTTTCCAGAATATAATGTGGTCGGTCGTTCTGTGAATATTGCTGGTATTGCTGGTAAAAAGCCTAGTTTGTATGTTGGACCTGTTAATTTGACTTTGCGTGAATTAGGGGAAAGCGAAGAATTTGTTTATAATTGGCAAGTTGCAGGTACAGATGGCGAGTCTAATTGGGCAGATACAGAACTAAAAGAAGGCGAAGTATCATACAAAGATGTTGATATCGCCAAACAGGCTGGAATTGTTTGGAATGACAGTCTTGAAACAATCATTGGAAAAACAGGATTTGATGTTTCAAAAGACGAAAATTATTTAAAGATGGCGTACGGTTTGTCTTTGTTCGCACATCGTGATGATACAGTTGTCGCTGGAAATTTCAGTGCAGATAACGTTAATTTGACCTTAGATGGTACAAACGTTGTTGCAAATAATGTTGTTATTAATGCGTCAAATTTGAATATCGCAAATGCAAATGTACCAAAAAACATCAAGAACGGTTTGTATAATGCTTCTGATGGATATACGTCTATTAAAGCAAATAATTTTGTTGTGCAAAATGCTTCACGTATAGATGTTGAAAATGGTGCAACGTTGGATTTGTCTCAATCTGAAAATGTATTGTTTAGTACCAATAATGGTAGCAAATTTACATTATACAATAATGGCACAGTTAAATTTGGTGGTGATGTGCAGTTTGAAAATGTTGTTTTGAATAACAGATATAGTACAACAGATGAACAAAAAAAGATTTTTTATAACGGTGATGGCAATATTACTTTTGTAAATGCAAAAATATCAAGCCCAGGTACAGAATATAGCAAAGATGCTCTTGTCGGTGGATTGGTAGATTTCAGAACAACTGGTAATATTTCGTTCAGTGGTGATAAGGTTGATACGGGCAGTGGTATATTTGTAAATTCTACTGTTTTATCAGATATGGTTCTTCAGGCTAATAAAATAAGTGTTTCAGGCGGTATGGCAGACATGTATGGTGGTGCAATATTTAATGCCGGAGATATGAGTTTCTTGGCCAAAGAAAATCTGTTCACAGGAAACCATCAAACAGCGGTTGCTTCAGAAAGCAAGTATTATAAATATGGCGGTGGTGCATTGTATAACCGTGGTGCTGAATCTACTGCAGAATTAACAATTGGTTTTGCAGATGGCAGCAGTAAAAATACATTTACATATAATATCGCTTTGCAGAACGGTGGCGCAATTGAATCGCGTACAGATGACCCAGATTCTTCTGCGGTTGTGAATGTTATCGGTACAACTTTGTTCAGTGAAAATGAAGCCGGTGTCAATGGTGGTGCGATTATGAATTGGACAGATGCAGATACTACATCTTCGACCGCTGTGAATTTTGCAGGCAATGTTACATTTAATGATAATATCGCAGGCAATTTTGGTGGTGCAATTTATAATGGTGGCACAGGGGCAAATGTTGATTTAAGCAATGCTGTTGCAGTGTTTGAAAATAATGTTGCCAAGCATAGTGGTGGCGCAATCTATAATGATGGCGTAATGACTGTTAACGAGTCTTATTTTCAAAAGAATACAGGTACCAGTTTTGGTGGCGCAATTGCTAATACAGGTACGATGACGATTAATAATGGATCGTTTTATGAAAATAAAACTAATTGGTGGGGTGGCGCAATTTATAATGATGGCGGAACTTTAACAATTAATGGCGGTCAATTTAAAAATAATAAGTCTATTTCTGGTGACAACTATGCAATGGGTGGCGCAATCTTTAATTACGCAGGAAAATTAGACATTTTGGGCACAACAGAAAATCCTGTTATGTTTGAAGAAAATATTGCATATGTGGGTGGCGCTTTTTCTGATATGCAGAATGTTGGTTCTGAAACAGTAATTAAAAACGCTGTATTCTCTGAAAACCATGCCAGTGCAGACGCAGGTGCAGCTGGGCTGTATGGTAAAGTACTGGTTGAAAATACTGTGTTCAGTGAAAATACTGCTGCTATTACAGAGGGTGGTGTTACTGCGGATGTAAAACAATCTGACGGTGGTGGTGCTATATTGGTTGGTGGTACATCTGATGTAACATTGAAAAACGTCGTCTTTGAAGATAACGAATCGGGCGCACGTGGTGGCGCAATATCTGCACGTCATGGCGAAGGTTATGTACTGAACATCGATGCTGCATTGTTTGAATATAATAAGTCAGCTAATTTTGGTGGCGGTATTGCAAATGTATATGCTGGTACTGTAAATATCAATAATGCCGAATTCGATGAAAATAAAGCACAAAAATCAGGTGGCGCAATCTATAACGGTATTGATGTAAACTATGGTGGTGGTTCAGGTGTTGATTCTACTAATCATGGTATTATCAATCTGACAGGTGTAAATACGTTTAAGAATAACAAGGCAGGATTGTATGGTGGTGCAATCTATAACGATGCAGGCGGTACAATAAACTTTGCAGGAACAAATACTTTTGCAAATAATTTTGCAGGTAAATATAAAAACGATATTTACAATCTGGGAACATTAAATGTTACATCTGGTACATTGAATATAGATAGTGGTATCACAGGTGAAACAGGTGTCTTAAATATTGCCAAAGACGCAACCATGAATATGGGAACTGCAACTGTTATCCAAGATGCAATCAATATTGATGGTACAGTAAACGCATCTGCGCTAAGCTCGTATGATTTTGCAAAATTGTATGGCGATATTACTGGTGGCGGTGTTATCAATTTGACTGTCGCTTCATCTGGTACATATAAAATATTTGATGAAACAAGCGATAATAATATTGCTATCAATATTATGGACAAGGCTTATAATGTTGTGAATAACGGCAAAGATGGCATTGTCGTATCTGTTAAACCAATTGAAGATTTGGTCAAGGATATAAATATTTCATCACAGACTGCTGGGGTTGTAAGTGCGCTGGCAAATTCTGCTGATAAAAATATTCAAAAGATTTCTTTGGCTGCACAGCATTTGTTAAATTCTGGCGATACCAAGGCGTTGGCAGAAGAAGCTGCTAAATTAAATCCAGAAGATAAAACTGTTGCACAATCTGCATCGATGTCAGTTGCTGGCCGTGTAATGTCATTGGCGTCAAATCGTATGTCGGGCGCGGTTGCATCTGTTGGGCGTTCTGGTGGTGATTCACAACAGAATGGTCTGTGGGCCCAGGGTGTTTACAGCAAATCTAAATTATCAAATGTCTTTGAAGGTTCTGGACGTGGATTTGCATTTGGTGCTGATACGATAATTGATAATAAATACACATTGGGTGTTGGTTTTGCGTACAATAATACAGATGTTACATCTGGTACACGTAAAACAGATATCGACAGTAAAACTGTATTTATGTATGGTCAATATCAGCCAAGCAAATGGTTCGTAAATGCGACATTGGCATATACGATGTCTGAATATACAGAAAATTCAGATCCGTTTGGTGCTTTTGTAGAAAGTCTGTATGATGTTGATTCTTATGGCGTTCAGTTGATGTCTGGATATGACTATGCAACTGGTATGACACCAGAATTTGGTCTGCGCTATTTGCATGTTGCACAGGATAAATACACCAACGGTGTTAATGAAGTAGCTGCAATTGATTCTGACTTCTTGACAGGTGTTGCGGGATTAAGATATGCATTTATGATTGATTCAAATGCTAATATAAAATTCCGTCCTGAAATGCATGCTGCTGCGACATATGACTTTATCAGTGATGCGTCACAGATAAATGTAACAATCCCATCTGTTGGTTCTTCGTATGCAATTGAAGGTCAGGGACTGTCAAAATTTGGCGCAGAATTTGGTATTGGATTGACTGCATTTTATAACGGGGTTGAATTATCGGCAATGTATGATTTAGATTTACACGAAGATTATACATCGCATACAGGGATGATAAAATTCCGTGGTCAGTTTTAAATTCAAAAATCCCCCAATCGGGGGATTTTTTGTTTAGTTTGTTTGTCGAGGCATTCTGTTGTGGCCAACTAAGATTTTAAATTTAATTTTATTGCCAAAAGCAGCTAGTTGTATTACGGTCGTGTTTGATACAGGCATAAAAAGGATAAAGTATGAAAATATCTGAATTGTTGAAAGATAAAACTGTTTCTATTGAGATGATAGAAGAAACAAGATCTGTTAGTCGGCATATTTATGGCGGACTGTTCGGAGGATTTGAAGAGAACATATCTAATGAGAATTGGGTGGGGTATGCTGTTGTGAAAAATGGAAATAAGATTCTTGAAATTTTCGGATATAACATAACGAAAGGTTATCATGCATTGTCTTTGACTATTAATGGCAAAAAGCAATCAGTTGATAAAGATGTTGCCAGGGGTATATTTTATGATATAAGAGATTTGTATCAGCAACAAGAACAAGAAAAGTGTCGTATAAGGATTGAAAAAGAAAAAGCCATCTTAGAACAGAAAAAACAAGTGTATTACAATAAGTTACAAGAAAGCTTGCTGCAGAAATAATTTGTATATGTTTTTTAACCCGCCGTTTGGCGGGTTTTTTATTGAATTATTTCCTTGATTATTTCTGCGGGGATTGTGCCAACTGTGACCGACCAAGATAAAATAAAAATGCCCCATTGGGGCATTTTTTATTCTTGCAAGAATCCGCCAGATTGCATTTTCCACAGGCGGGCGTATTCGCCACGCTTGTGCAACAGTTGGCTGTGTGTGCCTTGTTCGATAATATGGCCGTCTTTTAATACGACAATTCTGTCCATATTACGAAGTGTTGACAATCTGTGGGCAATTGCAACAGTTGTGCGTCCTTTGGCCAATTCATCAAATGATTTTTGAATTGCGACTTCGGTTTCACTGTCCAATGCAGATGTTGCTTCGTCTAGAACCAAAATAGGTGCATCTTTCAAAAATGCGCGTGCAATTGCAACACGTTGTTTTTGACCGCCAGATAATTTAATACCGCGATCGCCAACCATGGAATCATATTTCTTGTCTGTCCCCATGATGAATTCGTGTGCAGATGCGCGTTTGGCAGCAGTACGAATTTGTGCATCTGTTGCATTTTCTTTGCCGTACGCGATGTTTTCACGCAATGTGCGGTTAAACATTGTCGGTTCTTGTGGTATGAATGCAATGTTTTCGCGCAGGGAATCTTGTTGAACATCACGAATGTTTTGACCGTCAATCAAGATTTTGCCTTTGTTCGGGTCGTAAAAACGCATCAGCAAATTTACCAATGTGGTTTTGCCTGCGCCAGATGGTCCAACCAGCCCAACGCGTTCGCCTGATTTTATTTTCAGGTTGAAATCACGTAAAATCCATTTGCGTTTATATTTAAACGACAGGTTTTTGATTTCTATTTCACCATTGGCTACCTTTAACGCAGGCGCAGATTCTGCATCGCTAACATCGATTGGTACAACCAATTCTTTATATGCTTTTGATGCAGCGCCCAAGCGTTCTGA
This sequence comes from Candidatus Enterousia sp., assembly GCA_045634405.1. Classification (GTDB taxonomy): domain Bacteria; phylum Pseudomonadota; class Alphaproteobacteria; order Rs-D84; family Rs-D84; genus Enterousia. The sequence goes on along the minus strand of JAZRAD010000049.1, from coordinate 19,435 downwards.
TATGGTTGGTATTTGGTTTACAATTACTGCGATGGTACTCATAACATTAAAGAATACAGAATTTGTAAACACAATTTCCGCAATGGTTATTTTGCCTTTGGCGTACAGCCATACGCATAACAATAATGTTGCGCCATAGCAGATGTCCCAAATAACCATTGGAACGCCCCAAAAAATACGCTGAACGAAAAAAGTATGTATAAATGATTTGATGCTTTTTTCACGTATTGGTTCTAGGTATTTGCGTTCGCGTTTTGTGCCTGCAAACAGCTTTACAACAGAAAAGTTTGATAAACTGTCAACTGTGCGACCAGACAGTTCACTGTATGCAGCACTTTGGTCTTTGGATGCGCGGTTCATCGGTTTAATCATAAACCAACTGTATGCAGCGCGAAATGCAAAGACAATTCCGAATATAATTGCAACATACGAATTGATGGCCAATATCAATTTGACGTTTATTAATATTACTGTTGTTAGGCAAATTATGCGCCAAAAATCTTCGACCGCACGAAATCCATCTGCGACATATGATATTTGTGTATGAACTTTGCCAGACATACGTCCTGTCCAAAACGACATTGATTGGCTGTGGACATAGTCATTCAGTACAACAGACACGCGATTTTTAACGCGTGGAATCCAACGACCTGAAAAAGTACTGCGTATCAAGGAGCTGATGTCCAGTATCAATAGCAACGAAACAATTAACAGTATTGTCGGCGTTGCGTGTTCCATTAATGTCATACCATCTGGTACCGGATTTTCAAACAGGGCAATAAACCAACGTTGGAAATTCGGAAATAATACACCGTCCAGTGAAATGATAAAATAGAACACTGCCCACATCGCAATTGCAAAACGTGAACCATGAAGTGTGTGTTTAAAATAAAATTTCCACAATGATTTAGGTAACGCTAAATCTTGTGTTTTTCGTTTTTTATTGGAAGACTTTGGCCGTCCAATGATTCTGCGTAACATAAGTTATCCTTTTTGTTAAAAATTAAATTTTTTATTTCTAAAAATATTGCCCCCCAATGATCGCGTGGTCACAAATATTTTTGACGGACAACATTACATATACAGCAATATCACTGGTGCCTCCTTTGTATGTTTGTTTTGGTTAAATGATAGTGCGATGGGGTTTATAACACAAAATTGATATGTTGTCAATGTTTTTTTATTGAATTATTTCCTTGAATATTTCTGCGGGGATTGTGCCACCTGTGATTTTTGAATTCATTGGGGTAAAGTCATCATTGCCCATCCATACTCCAATAATTATATCTTTTGTCGCGCCAACAAACCATGCGTCACGGTTGTTGTTGCTGGTGCCTGTTTTGCCGCCCAGTACACCGTTTGCGCGTGCGCGACCACCTGTGCCACCGACGGTGACAACATCTGCCAGCAGGTGCGACATATATTCAACTGTTTGTGGTTGCAGCACTTGAATAGGTTCAGACGGATTACGTTCGTATATAATGTTGCCATGGCTGTCTGTAATCTTGGTTATTGAATATGGCCGCACAGAATACCCATTGTTCCAAATAACTGCATAAATGTTTGTCAGGTCAAGCAGACTCATTTCCGATGCGCCAAGTACTGTTGAATATTCGCGGCGCAGTTTTGTGCCAACACCCAATCGGCCTGCCATATTTAACACGGAATCAATTCCGTATTCTTTGGTCAGTTTAAGTGGTACAGAATTTACACTTTTTGCAAATGCAGTAGATAATGTAATGTCGCCATAATATTTTTCGTTATAGTTCTTTGGGTTGTAATCCCCAACTGCAAACGGTGAATCATTTACATATGAATCAGGTGTCATACCATTTTCTAATGCAACCAGATATACCACAGGTTTAAAACTGCTGCCGGGTTGGCGTGGGGATGTTGCACGGTTAAATTGACTGGATTGATAATCGCGCCCGCCAGACATTGCACGTAATGCACCGTCTGGGGTCATCGCAATAACTGCACCTTGGTATGTGCCGACCTTGTTTGATATTGTTGCGGCAACTTTGCTTTGCAGACCCATATCTAGTGTTGTATGAACATACATATCTGAATCAAATTCGCCAATTCTGGAACGCAGTTCGTCCATTACAAAATCTGTCCAGTAACGATATAAATTCGTATCAGGTGCAACAGTTGCGGGTTCCAGATTTTGGGCTGCAAAACGTGCTTGGTTTATTGTGATATATCCTTGGCGTACCATTTCTGTTAAAACGACGCGCGCACGTTCAATATTTTTTTCTGGGTTTCGCAGTGGGCTGTATGTTGTTGGTGCTTTTAACATAGCAGCGATTTGCGCAGCCTGACCAATTGATAATTTGCTTGCAGGTGTTTGAAACAGTATGCGTGATGCAGCGTCAATTCCACGCATACCACCAACCAATGATACACGATTCATATATAAATCCAGTACTTGATTTTTAGTAAATCTATTTTCCAACCAGTGTGATAGGATTAGTTCTTGAACCTTGCGTGAAATCTTTTTTTCGCGAGATAAGAAAATATTTTTGGCTGTCTGCTGAGTTATTGTTGAACCGCCCGCCGCAATTCGCCCAGATGCCAGATTTGAAAATACTGCGCGTGTTATGCCACGCAAATCAATTGGACCGTGTTTGAAAAATCTTTTGTCTTCAATTGCAATTATCGCCTGCCAAACATGTGGGGGCAGGGTGTCTACAGATACAGGTGTTCCCATAATGCGATTTGCACTGCGGATTTTATTGCCAGAATTATCCAAGAATGTTACAGATGCAGGTCTGGTTTCGTGTAATATTGCATCCAATGATGGCATTCGCAGATATATAACTGAAACATAGGCGCCAACGGCAACCCCGCATAACAGCATCGCATTGAATATGTATACAAACAATCGCCATTTCCAAGATTTAGGCGTTTGTTCTGGTTTGCGATATCTGGTGTTTTGTTTCTGCATGTATGTATTTTATCATAAATACCTTGCGTTTTTTAGCAGAATTTATAAAGATACAATCAGTGAAATAAAGGAAGGTATTCATGAAAAAAGTATTGTTTGCGTTATGTGTATCATTGTTGGCAAGTCCTGTTATGGCAGATTATTGTGATGAAAATGCATGTGATAATTACGTCGGTTTCAGAATTCACAAGAATGAAAATATTGCGTTTGCGTATAACCTAGAAAATGGCGGTACAACAACGTTGCGTCGTGATAATTTTGGATTGGGGGCGGTTGTTGGTAATCGTCTTAGTGATTATGTAAAGGTAGAATTTGAAACATCTTATACTGGTGGAGAATCGCAACGTGGGGTAACAGATTTTAATTATGATGTATGGGCAAATATGTTTAATATGTATTTATTCCAAGAGTTTTCTGGTGCAATATCGCCGTATGTTGGTGTTGGTATTGGTATGTCTGGTATTTGGGCGGATGTTGATTCTGATATGTATCACAAGGTAGATATGGCATTTGACTTTTCTTATCAGGCGATGGTTGGTCTAAACTTTGCACTGAATAATCGTGTTGATGCAAATCTGGGGCTAAAGTATCAGTACTATGGTGCTGTTGAACATGGAAATAAATTTGCGACCACAGATGTCAGTGCTACAGAATTTTACTTTGGTGCAGTATATAAATTCGGATTAAAATAAAAATCCCTGATTAGGGATTTTTTTAAACAACTTCGGTAACTGCACGCAGCGAACCGTCGCGTGATAACTGAACGACACGAATTTTCTTTTTCATTTCTGTAATTAAATCTGTGCGGTCGTATGCAGGTTGGGTGTGTAAGATTCTGTCTGCGAATGCAGCGTATGCTGCCTCGGAATTTTCAGCATGAATTGTTGTATAGAAATGGTCGTGACCAGTACCCAACATTTCCCACAGTACAGATGCGTTGTCTGTTGAAATTTCACCACCGATAATTACGTCTGGGGTCATACGCACAACCAAGTCCAGCAGACGTGCATAGTTAAAGTTATTTGTTTGTTCTGTACGTGACAAGATAAAGTGCACCCGATTCTTTTGGGGAACGCGAATTTCACGTGCGTCCTCGACGGTTATAACACGACTGTTTTGGTCGATTAACGTCAGCATATGATTTAAGAATGTTGTTTTACCGGTTGCTGTTGCGCCGCTTATTAAAATAGGACTGCCGTCATTTATTGCGGACATCAGTCTTTCGTATGGGTCGTCTGGACGTATATTTTCACGCGGTTTAACTTTTAATAATTGTTGACCACGACGCAGATGATAGTTTTCAAAACTGGTATCGTGTGCACCGCCACCACGAATGTTTAGAGCAACGCCACCCGTGATATCATGTTCGTCATATTGAACGTTTGGACCTGCGATTGCAGTAAAACGGTGATTCCCTGGTAATGTTGCGTATACCACAGGTATACCATGTATTGGGTCAAATGGGCGCTCGTAAATATTGGCCACTGTATGAATCAGGTCAACCAAGTATTGTTTGCTAAGTATTTCGGATTTATAAGATGCCCATGGAACACGCGCGCCATGCAGACGCATCCATACTTCGCCAGCATGATTTATTGCGATTTCTTCTACGAACGATGGTTTGTAGAATTCTTCCAGTGGTTTTAATAAAGATTCCAGAACAATATTTGACATCAATGTTATTTTATCATAAATCGTGACTTGAATCAAAACTGTTTATTTGATAAAATTGTAAAAAAGATAAGAGAGAACAAAACATGAAAAAATCATTTTTATTTGCAATTTTAGGTGCGCTGGTGTTGGCTGGCTGTACAAATGGTGGCGATGTGCCATATAATGAAACTGACTTTGCACAGGGTGGACCTGATGCGCCATTGTATAATGAACGTACCAGTGAATTTATGCAGGCGGAAAATCAGTATTCCAATATCGATTCGTTCAATCCAAAAACTGCTGCTGAAAAAGAACAAACAAATAATCGTTGGGAAACCGCAAGAAAGGAAACACGTTGGCAAGAATACAAGGGTGCAATGGTTCGTGTTGAAATCCTGCTTGGTGGAACAGATATGCGTGAAATGCGTTTGCGCTTGATGCAGAATGCAGACGGTATGGACATTGATGGCGATATTCGTTCTGTGTTGGCCAAGGTTGCAGACTATGAAATGAAACGCGTGTGTGGCCGTAATGCGGACAGTATAGTTATGGTTTATGATAAACCATCATTTGATGTAATGCGTCCAACGCCTTATTTTGATTATAGAATAGAGGCTGAAGGTGCCGCCATGCGTGAATATGGTTTCAGATGTGTTTATAATCAATAAAAATGAATAAAAAAGGGGAAGTTATGAAAAAAATAGCGTCTGTTATGGGTGTTTTGGCAGTATTAGGTTTGACAGCATGTGGTCAGCAAACTGCAAAAAATGGTGATACAGTTGTAATTGATTTTGCTGGTTTCTTGGACGGTACACAGTTTGATGGTGGTACGGCCAGTGGTTATAAATTGAAATTAGGCAGTCATACATTTGTTCCAGGTTTTGAAGAACAGTTGGTCGGCATGGCAGAGGGTGAAGAACGTGATGTCAACATTACTTTCCCTGAACCATATGTCGAAGGCTTGGCGGGCAAGGCTGTTGTGTTCAAAGTAAAACTGGTTGATATCTTATAAGAAAATGCCCCGTTTGGGGCATTATTTTTTTGTATTTTTATTTTTTGCAGGTGTGGATAATAATTGCATTTGCATTTTTAATATTATGTCTTCTTTGGTTTTGATTTGTTGTAACAATCGTTCGTTTTCTTCGCGCAGCGCGGTTAGTTCTTGGCGACTGATTTGTGATTGTCGCACCATTTGTCTGTTGCGTTTTTTGTTTAAAAAGAATGCAAAAGTTGCACCACCAATTGCGCCGATTGTCGCGCTTAGTACATCAAAAAGTGTGTCTATGATTGCCATAAAAGCATCATAATATATTATGATTGTTAAATCAGCAGGATTCTTTTCTCATACCTGTTTTTGGGTCAATCCAGATCTGTTCAGCTGCGATTTCCATCATTGGCAAATCAGATTTGCTGTCTGAATAAGCGCGTACAACATTTGGGATAAATTTATGTTCTTTGGCCCATTCGTCCATTGTATAAACCTTGGTTTGTCCCCAGCATAGTGATTTATATTTCCATGGTGTGTCTTCTTCCATTTCGGAACAAAATACTGCGTCAAAATTCATATCGCGAACCAGTGGACGCAACAGATAGTTTGCAGATGCGGAAATCAATAATACTTTGCGACCGGCGTCACGTTCGCTTTGGACACGTTCTTTGGCCCAACCGAATCGATTGCGTTTATGTTGTTTGATGAAACCAGGTGCCAGTTTTTTTACCATCTTTTTAGTTAAAAAACAGCGTGAAACCTGACGCCACCAGATGCCATCTGGATTTAAAAATTTGCATGCCAGCCCAAATGCAATTACAGGTATAAAGAACCAAGGGCGTACGGAATGACGAAAGCAGTACTTTGCAAATTCAACATTTGAATCAAATGCAGACAGCGTTCCGTCAAAGTCAAATAAAACAACATCTGTTTTCTGCAGCATAAATAAAATCCTTTTATTTTGGATGTGGGTTTTCTGTCAGATTATATGGGAACAAATTTGTACCTGCAAGAAAAAACAGCGTAAAGTTTTCCATATACCAGGAATACAAGGCCAGGAACTTATATCGCGAATTTAGATTTATTCTTTTCTTTAATTTTTGATTTGTCTACGCATTTTTTCGTTGTTTTATTCCATACGTATTGTGATGCGCTTTTGTTGCAAGTTTGCAGTTCTTTTTTCTCTTTTTTGGTCAGATTCTTGATATCTTGGTCTGTTAGAGTTGTGCATATATGTAATTCGCTGTTAAATACTAAACTTGTTCCCCAGATTGCATGATTACTGTTACATGTACATGTTTTTGTATCGGCGTCCCAATTGCCAAGTTCACCTTTGTTGCACAGTTCTGATTTTTCGGTATCTGTTAATTCTTTTTCTTCTTCATCTTCTTTGTCTTCGTCTTTGTCGCCGGTGTGATTCATTGCCAGGTCAATAACCGCCGAACCAATTGCGCCAACCCCCAGTGCAGTTGCACCGTCTTTGATACCCTTGGCAGATTCTTCTTGTTGCGCTTTCCATTTCTTTGCGTCTTCGCCGGTTGGGTCTTGTAATGCACGTGCAAGTGATGTGAACATACCGCCACGTTTGCCAATATTTTCATCGTCGTGCAGGCCGGCGGTTGCGTTGTCTAAAATTGCTTCGGATTCGATACCTGGGGCGATGCCCAGTGCAGTTTTGCGTGCTTTTAAATCATTTGCCAGATTGACATATTGTGCGTACAGGTTGATAAGTTCGTTACCACCACCAATTTCTGCGTTTTTGGTGCCACCTGGGACACGTTTACTGCCGTATTTGCAATAGAATGTAGAAAGGTAAGCGCGCATTTCATCTTCGGCTTCTTGGTCTGCTTTTTGTTCAGACATACTGGATGCCAGTTCCATTGCGCCCATACCTGTTGCCATCATTGTTGTTGCGCCCAACAGTTTGTTTTCTGCAGATTGTTCTTCGGCCTTGGCGGCGTCATATTTTTCCTGGGCAGCTGCGACTTTTGCTTCTTTTTCTGCTTGTTCTTCGGGAGTTAGTTCTGTTTTGGTTCGTTCTTTTGGTTTTGTTGTTGGGTTATCTGCCAAAACAGTGTCACGAATCTTTTCCAGATTTTTTATTTCTGAATTTGTTGCTTTAAATTTTTTTGCTTCTTTTATAATTGCATCGGCGTTTGCCCTGTATGTTGCATATGCGTCTTGTATTGTTTCTACATCAGTAAATTTTGATGTATAATTTTCAGTGTCTGCAAACGCGGGCAGTGATAAAACAATTAGTAAAGATGTTAATGCAAGTTTTTTCATTGTTCTTGTGGTTGTTTTTTCTCTATTTCTTTCACGACATCATCTAGCGTTGATTTAAGCGCAGTCAGTTTTTCTTTTGCATTTTTGAATGCTGTTGTTTCTTTGACGCAGGTTCCAGGCGATTCGTCCAACACATATCCGCTGTTGCAGTTGCATTTATTTAGTGTGTCGTTCCATTCGCCATGGCCATCTTTTTTGCAATTTGTTTTTTGTGAAGCTTCATCGGCTTTTTTTTGGGCTTTTTTGGCTAAAACTACTTCTATGCTGTATGATGTTTTGTTGTCGCCATCAGGACAGATTATTGAAAAGTCGTATTTGTTGTTTGAAAATGTTGTTTTATTTTCTGTTTTATTTTCATTACATGTAATGGTGATAGCGTTTTTTTTACACTTTACCGTGCCTAATTCTGTTTTTTTGCCTTGTGTCTTTGTGCAGAATGCACTTAACAAATCCTTGGAGTTAAGTATTGGTTTTATTATATTTTTTATTTCAGGTTTTTCTATTTCTTTTACTTTAAGTGTTGCAACTTTGCCTTTTAATTGTTCGTTTTGATTTGCCAGAGTGGGATTAATTTCTGCGCTAGGAATTGATGAAGTTTCTGCAAAACAGGGCAGGGTGCATAATGATAATGCGATAAAGATAGATGCAATGCGTTTCATGGATAAAATTCTCTCCCTGTCTATGGAGTGTATTATACCATTTTTTGCAATTCCCCGCAATGATAAAAAAAATCAAAATAATTCCCTGACTTGTGTTGGGGTTGGGTGCGGGAGTGGTGTCACGCAGTTACGAGGTGGGTTTGTAATGCAGGGGTAAAAGAATAACTGTCTGCGACGCAGTGGATTCCCGCCTGCGCAGGAATGGGGGAAATGACCGAATAATTATTTTGTTGTGTTATTTTTTTGTGGTTGTTGTGTTGTTTAACTCGTTGTTTTTAGCGGTATTATTTGCCATCCTTCCTAGGTATTGTTCCCTTCTTTTAATTTTTTTGCTGCGACTCTATTTGCCTTTCTCTGGTCTCGTTCTGCTTGTTTTTGATCTTTTTTATCTTGTTTTTCTTGTTGTTTTGCAGCTTTTTGTTCTTCTTTGGTGCCGTTTTCTGCTTCGTCCAGTTCTTTCTTGGCCTTAGCTGTGTCCATTGCGCGACCGATTGCGCCAGATGTTAATGCGCCAACACCAACACCGACGCCGGCACCTAATGCCGCAGATGTTGCAGATTTGGTTGATTTTGTCAGGCGGGCTGCATTTTCCATAAATGTGGTTACGTCAACGCCAAACCAGTCTGCGTCGCAATTGAAACTGGTTCCGGCGTATGCTTTTTTTGAAGCCATCAAATCGCCACTTTCACCACCGTGGAATTCAATGGAATATACGCAGTCTAATGTGCGGTCGTCAAATAATGCGCCCAGACGCTGACACGTTGCACGCATTTGATCGCGCAGGTCGTACAGACGTTGTTCGTCGCGTGCGATCAGTTCTTCGGCATTTACACGCAGGTTGCCCATCACTTCGGCAACACGGGCAGACATACCGCTGTCCTGTTGTTTGCATTCGTTTGCGATTTTTTCACATTTTTTTATCGCTGCGTCGCCTGCAGATTTGCCCAAGCAATTTGAAAATGTTGTTCCGCATTGGGTGATAATACAATCGTTATATCTGTTGCCGCAATCGACAATTGATTTGTAGCCTGCCAGCTGTTGATTTAAATCACGGTCGGCCTTTATTTCTTGGGTAAACAGGTTGTATTCAGTACCAGTACAAGTGATGCCTTGGCGGCATAAATCCAATTTGTCGCCCCATATTGTGTCTGTGTCGCCGGCGCATTTTGTAAAGTCTTCGCCACATTTTGTTTTCATACAAGCACGCAATTTTTGGTCGCAATCATTCTTGCCAGTTGATAATGCGGTTTTTGTTTTTGTGATGGCGACATCCTTGGCGGATTGGGCGTTAAAAGCCTCGCGCTGTTTTCTGATTTTCTCGGCCAAATCTTGGTCGCTGTCTGCGTTTTGTGTTTCTGCTACTTCGATTAAAAAGTCGTCAAATTGTGATGATTTGTTTTCAATTACTAACTTTTCTTCCAGTTCTTGTTCGATGTCTGTTTTGGCGACAGTTTTTGTTGTTGATTTTTTTTCAACTGTTTTTGTTGTTGATACCTTTTGTGTGTTTGCACGTGCGGCCGCCTGTGTTGCGCGTTGACCACCACGTGATGATACACTGGTCGCATTTGCAGAATATATAACAAACATACATCCGATAACAGATGTCAGAATTTTATGTAAATAAAGTTTCTTGTTTGTTGTCATTTATTTCCTGTTTAGTCCAATGTGTTACATGCTGTCTTGTGGAATTGGCATAACAGACCTGCGGATACTTGTTCGTCTTCGGCGGCGCATTTGTCTGGCATATTTCTGTTGCAGACCATTTCAACACATTCGTCGTATCTGCGATTGTCTTTGCAACCATTTTTTGTGTCTGCCAGTGTTGCGTCACGCATTGCTTGATATGCGCCGACAATCTTGGCCAAGATTAAATCTGCATTTTCAACGGCATTGTCGCGTTCGTTCAGTAATGCGGTGCGGATTTCAGATGTGAAATTGTCGCAACCTGTGGACAGCGCGCTGCACGATGCAAAGACGCGGTCAAAACTGGCGTTTTCTTTACAAGCGCGATAATCAGCAGTACAGCCAGATGCATCAATAACGCATGCAGAAATTTCCGATTCGCAATCTGATTTTGTTCGAGTCTTTTTTAAGTCAGCCTGTAATTTGGCCATCTGGGCAGAAACGCCAGCCGCAGTACAAGATTGTTCAATCAATTTATCATATGTGTCTGTTACATCATCAGGCGTACAACCCGGAACCTTGGCAATGCATTGTTTTGTTGCCCATGCATAGCGTTCCCCAGGTGCAGTTGGTGCCTTTTTAAGGTCTTTTTCAGAAATATTATATTTTGCAGATGCACCGACGGATACTGATTTCATCTTGGTGTTTGGTGGGGTGCCAGCACTGTCTGAGCCACAGTATTGGCAACGTGCAGCCGGATTTGATGACATGTTTATTGCGCATACTGAATCTAAACAACGTGTTAAATTGGCGCGTGAACACTGTTGTGTTGCAGCAAAGGCCCCAGAACACAATGTAATAAATAACAATGAAGATAAAATGCGCTGTTTCATATTCTCTCTGATGATGGATTATATCATAATATGGCAGGGTGGTGCAAAGAAAAAATAATTTTATGTTTAAGTCTTGACAAAACAGCAATGTTTGTCTATAATATTATGTGTAAGATAAAAAACAATTAAACAAAAGGATTTAAATATGTCTAATAAAGTAAGAGATGTTATGTTGACATTGGGTACGGGTTCATTGATTGTTTTGACGACATTGTTTGGTATGAAACAGTGTTCGGGTGATTCTTGTGGCAAAAAATGCAAGGAACCTGTAAAAAAACAAAAAATTGAAATTGTGAATAATAACAAAGTTATTGTTGATGGTGGTGTTGAAATTGATAATAACAGTGTAATTATTGTTGATGACAGCGTTAAAATTGAAAATAATAATGATGTCAAGGTACCATCTGTTAAAGATGATTGCGGTTGTAATGATACTGTATATGTTATCGTAGAACCAAAACCAAAACCAAAACCAAAACCAAAACCAAAACCAAAACCAAAACCACAGCCAAAACCGGTTGTTGTTAACGATACTGTGCGTAACAATGTTGTTGTAAACGACACTGTGCGTAACAATGTTGTTGTTAACGATACTGTGCGTAATGTTGTGCCACAGGATACTGCAAAAGTAGTTAAGAAACCAACTATTGCATGGGGCTATGCGTGCAGTATTGGTGGTTGTAACCAAAGATAATTCAGATGTGTTTGTGCAAATGCACAATCGGGTCACAGAAATGTGACCTGATTTTTTTGTTTTTTATACTAGACATATAAAACACTCTTATGATAAAATATAATTCATATTAAAGAGTGTAGGTATGAAATTTATCAGAATTTTAATGTTTTCGTTGTTTTTTATCCCAATCGCGTCTTTTGGCGCAAGTAATGATTTTACGGTGGCGGCACAATTGTTGGCAGCAGCTAAAAATGCCGATATCCAACAGGTGCAAAGTTTGGTGAATGCAGGTGCGAATGTAAATTTTGTAGATTCAACGGGATTGTCTATCGTTTGTACTGCGTTGATGAATAATGATGTGCGTGCTGCACAAATTTTGCAAATGTATGGTGCTGATGCGTCAAAATGCGATACACAAATTAAGAAATACAATAATCGAACCAAACCGCGGTCGTCTGGTGGATTGTTTAGCGGACTGTCGTCTGCCCAAAGCATTAGTTTAACGGCGGCGGGGGCCGCCGTTGTCGTAGGTGGCTTGTTCTTGCTGACAGATTTGTTTGACCCAGGTAACAATAATGATAATCCGTCTAGCGGAGGAAACAGACCTGGTGGCGATGGTTCTGGTGGTGGCGCGCAATCTGGTGGAACAGTCGCGTTTACATTGCCATATGGACCTGCAATGCCGACTGCAAATGATGAGTATAAATTTTATACCGCGAATTTAGATTTATACAGCACGACCAGCGGTACTTTGAATTATGGCAAGAATTTTGAATTGATGTCTCGGGATTATACGCAAAATTATTTATTGATGATGCATGGTTATTCTCCTTTGGCGCGTGGGTATATGGGAATGCGTACACCACGTAATTCTGTGTTGGCGCCAATTGAAACAAAAAATATAAATTGGCGCGGAATTCAGGTTATGGGTGGACGACCTGTGAATGTCGCTTTGGTTACATCAAATGGTGTAAATGCTGATAATTTTCAGTATGGCGTTATTTCAGAATCTTCGTTGGGTGATACTTTGATACCGTGGACAACTGTGAATAAAGATGCGGTAAATCAGGCTGATGATACGATGATTTCCAGTAAATACTATAATAACAAGATTGTGTTGGGAATCGGCGAAGAAACTTTGACAAATGCAGTGACAGTTGAAGATGAATCTATTTTAAGTAGTTTTGATTTGGCAGGTTGGGGAACTGTTGTAAATAATGCAAATGCATCAATTGTAGATAATTTGTTGGCCAAGGTCGTAGGTGGACGTGATTCTGGGTATAAAGATGCAGATTTTATGGGGTTTATGCCAAATGGACAGATGACAATTTATCGCACTGGTAATGGTACAGGTATTGTTACACCAACAGAAGAAATAACAGGTACATATACTCAAACAAATGGAAAAATAACAGAAATTGTCTTGTTTGGTGAAACTTTGACTGTTCTGCAAGATGGAAATACTTTTGTTGCGACAGATTCTGGTACTGAAAATCCAAAAACGTATAAAGGTTACATCGGAACAAATGGCAAGTTGTATATTGATAGTGAAGCTGATGGTGTTATAAATCAGATGTATACAATGTCTGATGATGGCGTATTAACACTATCTGGTGTTGCAGGCAGTGTTGATTATATGAATTACAAAGCATTAATAAATGCTGCCGATTTATGGAGTGCTGGTGATATATCTGGTGGGCGTTCACGACCAGGTGTAATTGCGAATGTGTCAGTTGTTGAATCGTTGCATGCAAAAGATGCTAATACAATAAATGATGTGTTGTCTGGTGAAAACAAGCAGACTACTTTTTCTAATTATGTAAATGATTATTATGATGTGGTGGAAGATGCTTATTTCCCTGGTACAGATGCGTATAATTTCTTTGGTAAATTAGGGTCCAGTTTTCAACCAATGGTGATTTTTGCAACTGGTGCTTCTGAAACAGACAGTAAATATTCTGGTGTTGTACAAAGTGCTACATTTGAAAACGCTGTGCCGTTGGTTTTTGATAATGCAAAATATAATTTTATGTCGGTGGTTAGTGTTGGCTTAACAAAATCGGGTACAAGTGAAGCAACAGATGTTTCTGGTTTTGCGCCAACAGGTAAGTATATGTTATCGCAGTGGCAAGTTGGTCAAGGCGAAAATGCAAAATATTATAAATCACGTGCTTGTGGTGATGCGGGCAGTGGAACATCAAATGTTGATCCATGGTGCTTTGCGGGTGCAGGGATGACGGATGAAAGGGCTGTGTCCAGTGTTGCAGGTGCTGTTGGTGCGGTGCAGTCTGCGTTTGCTTATTTATCAAATAAACAGGTTTTCTCGTTGTTGGCATTGACAGCGGATGGGCCGTTGTTGGCGACAGATGCAACAGGCAAGGCAATGTCCGAAGAATCATTGGTATCTTATTTGCAGAATATGTATATTTTGCCAACAGAATATACATATTATATAAGTCAGGGTAAAATGGATTATTTGGATGCCTTTGCCGAAGTCTTTGGTTACGGTTTGATAAATTTGGAACGCGCAACAAAACCAGGAACATCTGTTTATTTCTTTGATGGTGATAGGATTGTGTCTGCAAATGGTGATGCGTATTGGCGTGCTGCAACAAATACTGCTTTTCGTGCGTCCGGCGCGTTGAATTTACGTAGTGCGACAATCAGTGCGCCGTTCTTTGATGTTCTGGAAAGTACAGATGGAAAATTGTCTGTGCCACGTATTTGGGAAAATGAATTTGCATTTGGTGCAACTGATTCACGTGGGTTGTATATGGGTGATGTATTGGGAGAATTAAAGACTGTACGTGATAATTCTCAGACGGTTAAAATTGGAAGTATTGATTTTTCAATGGCAACATCTGAACGTGCATATGATGATTATATGGGTGGTTTGGATAATTTAACTTTGAAATATAATTCTGGTAATTGGAATTTTGGTGCGTCTTATCAGCGTTATTTAACAGACGGAGTGTCTCGTTTCAGTGGCTTGCAAAATCCAATTATGGGATTGGCGTCAAATGCAGTTGTGTCTGATGCAGAATATAATTATGGTCGCTTTGCATTTGGTGGTCGTGTATTTTCTGGGGCAATTACAGACGAAGGCCTTCTGGAAACAGACCCAACGATATCATCACAATATATGCCTGCAAAGCTTGGTTTAATGCAGGGGGCTGATTCTTATGTTGCCTTTAATGGTGATAGGTTGTCGGTCAAGGCGTTGATTGGTATGGCAAATGAATCTGATACATTGTTGGGTGCGTATTCCGATGGCTTATTAGACTTGGGGGCAGGGGATACAATATATACAGATATTGAAACGCGTTATGATTTTTCTGATAAAATTGGGGTTATTGCACGCGCAACATTTGCACGCACAACATCAGATGCGTCCGGTAATTTTATACTGGGGCTGACAGATATTGATTCAAATGCATTTGCGCTTGGTGCGAATATTGGAAATTTTGAATTCAGCGTTTCACAACCATTGGCAATTACAGACGGTTCCTTGAAATACGCGTATGCAAAGTATGATGTTGATGATAATTCGCAGTTAAATATTGTTGATACACATGTGGCAGACTTATCATTACAGGCAGATGTTCGCGAAACAAGATTTATGGGAACCTATCGTCATAAATTCGGTGAATTTACAGATGGTGCATTTGGATTTATTTATCGTGTAAACCCAAATCATACAGATAAATTTGGTAATGAATCTGTATTTATGTTAAAAATGACCCACAAATTGGGAATATAGTTTGTGGGTGTGAGTCCTTGACAAAATAACTTTTATAGTAAACAATAGTCCAACTATAATATTATATAAGGTAAAATAATGAAGCAGAATAGAATAAACGTTTTATATGTTGTTATTGATTATGTCAAAGATTTATTTTCTGGCAGTGCTGTTGCACTGGAAAATCGTGATATGAATAAGGATGCCAAGGCGTTGATGTATTTATCGTTTGGTAATGTTTTTTATACAAGTGCACGTAATGGTCGTGAATATTTATATTGTTTTATTCCCAATAAATCAGATGTAAATGTGGCAAGACATATTTTGCGTGCAAATGGTATGAATCCGAATTTGCATCTTAGTCACTATTATAATACACCAATGTTGGCGTTGCGCACACCGGTCAAAGAAATTGCAGAAAACGGCCAAGCACAACGATTTGCAGACAGATTGATGGTTGAACGCAGCCGTATTTCATTTGATAAAGATATTGTAGGTTATGTTAAACAGTTAAGACAAAATACTAAATAAAAAAACCGGCATTGCCGGTTTTTTTATTTGTTAAAGTATTGTTGCTTTTGTTTTTGAGATACACTTAACATTTTATCAAACAAATTTTTTGCATCTTTTTGTGTTGTTATGTTTCCGGTATTGTTGGTAGTTACTTCTGCACCATTTAACAGAACAAGGCGTTTAGGCAGTAAATCTGTACCGCAATCAATGTAATATTTTGATTCGTCGATGTATTTGCCAACGCATTTGCCATTTTTGACGGCGATATATCCATCTGTTTTCAAAGATTCACAAGTTGGTTGTTCGTCATGGTTATAAATAATTTCACCATCTGCTAATGTTTCGTTTGGTTTGTTTAAAATGCCATGACAATACAGATTTACATAATCGCCATTGACCATAACAGAAACATTTTCTTTAGTAATTTTAGAGTGTCTTTTGCCGAAACAATCGCCAGATTCACCAAGCGTTTCTGTGTCATAATCTGCATTTGTTTTTTGTTTGATATTATTTATGCTGATTAATTCAGGGTTTTGTGACTGTTGCTTTAATGCATTTGGACAGATATATTTCATGCCACGGCAACCTGCTGTTACGTCCCATATTTCAGGGTCAAAGCCTGCACCCATTGTGGTATAACATGGTCTTGTATCGTATTTACATACGGTTGCCTGATTCCACCAGTCAACAGCATTGGCCGCAGCGGTTGAATATATAATTGATAAAATCGTAAATATCATATTTTTTTTCATGTTTTTTCCTTTGTTTTTATTCACAGGTTTTACCTTTTCCTTTTTGTGTTTCTGCAGTAGTTTTGTCTACACATTCTCCGAGGTCTTTATATTCTGATATGTTGCCAAATATGTTGTCCATATTAGTTAAGTATGCTGAAGGTGTATTTGGATCCTCTTTTTCTTGTGTTAGCGGACCACATATTTGGGCACCTTCTTCTGTTTTGTGACAAACAGCTAGTGCTGTAGCATGTTTATCAACGCAAAATCCCACGGTTTTATCTGCGCCTGGATAGTTGTTGTAAAAAGTTGCAAGGAATTGGACATTTGCATAGTTTGCCGTATTTGATATTGTGTCGTTAATCCATGTGCCACCATAGTTTTCACATGCTTGTTTCCATATCGCTTTCAGGCTGGCGCACCAACCCCATTGGTCATTGGCGGCTGTTTCTGTATAGAATTCATTATGGACCAAATCTGTTTTATCAAAGTCCGGATTAAATGCATATATTTGCCATTCGCCAGTTTGGCGTTCGCATTCCTTGGCCAGTTCGTTTGCCATATCTGTTTTAAATTTGGATATAACGGTATTTATGTCTTGTAATATTGGGCCCGGCAGTGTTCCGCTTTCTGTTGGGCGAACACATGTTTGTTTTGCATATTCGGTTAATTTATAATAAACAGATGTTGTTGTTGGGTTTGTGCCAATTGCATCAGATTCACTGCCTGGTGAATATGTGCGACAGCTGTATGGATAGCTGTGATATGTGTCGTTGCTGGGTGTGGCGCATAATTCAGCCAGATAGCTTTCCAGTGTTGTTTTGCATTCTTGGGCGATTTGTTGGTCGACAATTTCATGCATTGCCAATACCAGGTTTGTTCGGCCACCATATACGCTGTCACATGCGTCCAATTTTGTTTTGCACATTTCTTCGGACAATTCCAAACGTGAACCTAACAGTAATGCTTCGTCTGTATTGCTAAAGTCTTTTAATGATTTATTTTGTTCGTCATAGCATTTGTTGACGACTTCCATACATTCGTCTTTTACCTGACGTATTTTGTCTTGTTGACCCTGATGTATTTCTGTAATGGCCTGACGCAGGAATTCGTCCCATACCTCATCAGATATATCACGACATGTGTCCAGACCGCGTTCAGCATAATTACGCATTTCGCGCAGGCGAAGAACAGTCATACGATTGGCCTGGTTTACCAACAGGTCGCCATCCATAGACGTCATGTTATTTAATTCAAAGAAACGTGATGAATATATTGGTTCGCCTGTTTCGTAATTTAAATATAGACCTGTTACGTCCAGACAATGTACATAATCTGTGCCACACGCATAGTTTGATGTTATGTCTGCGCGGACCTGGGCAATGCAATCGTTGATAGGTGCGCTGTTATGATAGTTATAGTTTTCCAGTCTTTTATCGCCCAGTTCGTATTTTGTATCACGCACAGATGTATTCGCCACAGTTTGTTTTTTATCCAGCCCGTTTACTAATAAAGAACAATCGTTTTCAATATACATCCCGTATGCAGATACAACCATTGAACGGGTCGCGGCATTAGAGCATTCGTTTGCAACCATTTCAACGCATTGTGCATGAACTGCGTTGTATAACGCTTCGCCCGTCAGGTTTGCGATAATTGTACCACCCGCCAGATTGGATGTGTTCCATATCGTGCTGATGTCGCCAGCAATATCAAGTGTGCCTTGGGTAGACAGTGATTGTTTCTTTGTGTTTGCCAGAACATCGCTGATACCATTTAGTGCCTTGGCACTGGCTGATTTGTCCTTGGCAGATGACTGTGCGATTTCGCCTTCGCTGGCGCTAATCATTGCGTTAACTTCATTGGCGGTTTTATCAACTACTTCCAGATTTAATGATTTAAAGTCTTCCAGTTGTGTTGCTGTTTGTGCCAGTGCGCGTTCGCGTGATTGGATTTCGCTAAGCTTTGAAGAGCATACACACCTACGATATGTTTCATTTAGTGTTCCGCAGAATTGATCCATACATGTAAAATATGCGTCGCGACATGTGTTGTATCCAGTTCCTAGATTGCTGGTCGTATCAATAGCTGCTGATCGTGCAACAATAGTTTTTTTTGCTTTTGTTGGTGTGGTGTTGCGTGATACTAATTTATTTGATGTCTGTTTTGTGTTTGGTGCATACTGTTGTGTTGTTGAACGCGCCGAACGAGAAGATACAGTATTGCTTTTTGTAGTGCGACTGGTAACTGTGTTTGAACGGCTGGTTGCAGAACGTGCAATAGAAGTTGTGCGAATGTTGGATTGAGGTTTGTTTCGTATAATACTGTTTGTTGTACGAACAGCAGCGTCAGCAACGCCAACGCATAACAGCACTGTAACAAAAGACAGTATTCTTCCCTTCATTATATTTGTATATATTTTATCAGAAAGTTTGGTTTTTAACAAATAAAAAAACCGCTTTTTGCGGTTTGTTCAGAATTTTTTATTGGGCATTTTCTGTTGTCGGTTTGTTGCGTTCAACAAATGTTATACGTCCCTTGTCCAGGTCGTATGGTGTCATTTCAACGCGAACAGTTTCGCCAACATTTATCCAAATGCGATTTTTACGCATTTTCCCAGATACAGTCGCCAAGATTACGTGGCCGTTTTCCAATCTTACACGAAACATAGTGTTTGGTAGTTTGTCCTCAACTGTGCCAGTAAAAACAATTACGTCGTCTTTTGCC
>JAZRAD010000048.1:0-2562 GCA_045634405.1 Candidatus Enterousia sp. | reverse complement strand
CATCATTTGACCCTATATTTCGATTAGTCCAATTTAAAACCTTGCGTGCCATTGGATTCAATGGCTTTGCGATTATGCGTTTGCCATCGCGGTAAATTGCATAATTATCTGTTATCTTTACCAGTTGCATTTTTTCTCTCCGAAATTTTAACAATTACCCACGCACCCAGAAACATAATGCCCCAGACGACCATACAGCCTAAAAATTCACTTGAAATCATTTCCTATCCTTTTTGTTATACGTATGGCATTATACGAAAAAAAAATCAAAAGTCAAGAAAAAAATATTCCCTTGAAAAAGTGTAAACTTTTGCGAATTATTCCCCCGAATTTGTGTATATTTTAATACAAACAAATCAGATTGCTTGTATTTTATTATTGGCAAAATTAAAGTTCTATTTTAGATTTTCGAAAGTTTCGTCAGTTTTCTAAAATAGAAATTATCTTTTACATTGTGTAGTAATAATGTAAAAGTTAATTTACATTTGGCATTTTTCTATGATAACCTTCCTTCGCCCACTCTTCGTATAACTTGGTCACGCTTGTGTATTTTTCTAATTCCCAAGCCAACATTGTATTTTCGCCACGCAATTCTGTAATTTGTTGTTCCAACTCTGCGATCCGCTGTCGCAAGGCGATGTTTGTTGACTTTGGTTTCTTCGGTTGCTGGTTGTTGATGTGGTCTATGATTTCGTTGACCTTTCTGCACACCATAGCAAATGTTTCTTTTGGTATGATGTCAAACTGCGTGTCGCCACATTCGCCTGTTTGCAGATTTATTTCATCTGGTATTCTCTCTATCATTATATCTCCTTTACTGTTATCTGAATCTCTTTGGCTTTTACCGCACCGTTGGGTGGGTTCAACGGGTAGAATGAAACGATTTCGTCTAACACCACTAATATATCGCCGCCAGTTACTGTCGCCGTCCACTTCCCATCAATCGTCAGTGTTGCTTCGTATGCTTTCATATCTCTATTCCTTATGTTCTATCTGTTCCTTGTGTCCAATCGTTGTTTGTCTGTGAACTGCTATAAATCGTGGGTGCGGAATTTTTGCCATACGTGCTGCGTTTTTGGCATCAGAAATACAATCAAACAGTTCAGCACGGTCTATATCCCAGTTCCACCAATAATTCTCACTATTGGTATAGGACACATACATACCTGTATCGCCAATGGTAATTATGTAGCCGTTCATATTATTCGTCCTTATTGTCGTGATTTATCTGGGCAAGGGCATTGTGTGCCATTTTTTGCAAAGCGAGATTAGACACCCTGTTGTTGCACGCACCTATACTTCTCAATGTGCCGACAGCAATCTGCAAATCCTTTTCAAGTGCCAGTATTGTGTTGTTTCTTATTTGTTCCCACATTGCGTGGTGTTTTTTGAACTCTTCCAATTCTTCTTTCTTGTCCTGCAAATCACGCTGGGATTGTGACAACAAATCTCTCAATCTATGGATTTCCCTGTCGGCAGATTGTTCTGACCTGACTAAGGATTCGTGGGATTGTTTCCACACAAAAATATCTTTCCATAGGAAATCTGGCAAAACCATCTGAAAGGCTTTGCAATCTACATTGTCGCAAAAGTGTGAAGACGTTAGGTTTTGTCCTAACACAGAATACATCATTTTTTCGCCGCACCAGCAACAAATCATTTCCTTACTCATTTCTGTCCCTTTTTATATTCATACCAACGTCTTCCGCATAGTTTACAACGGTCTTGAAACATACGATACTTACATTGGTGTGGCACGGCTCGCCAGTATAACCGTTTCAATACTCTGCGGACATTGCCACCACGAACCCAGTAGCAAAAATCCAGCCACTTTTCTTTTAGTTTTGTCATCACCGTTCCTTTTGTTTTCTTATAATACTGCTAGTAAAATCACTGTTAAAACCACTGCCAAAGCCCCAGTTATACACCCAGCCATAAACATATCAAATATACTCATTTCTGTTCCTTTGTCAGTTGTTTGATTTTGTTTTTTAATTCTTCGTTTTCTTTCATCAGTCGGACAATTTCTAACAACGGCTGTCTGTCTTTGACCGATGGTATTTTACACGCATATTCTGGCGGTATTCCAAGGGTGCAGACACGTGAATAAAAGCAAGTTTCGCTGATGTTGTTGTGCTTGCAAATATCACGATAATCAACACCATCTATAACATATTTTGTCCAATGATTAGTTCTGTTTGCCATTTGTATCACTTTATCAGTTGTTTGATTTCGTCTTTTGCTATTTTTAGAACATCGTCCAATATATCAACGGGGTCGTCAATACACAGCCGTTGTTCCATATTTGCTATTAAATCCACTGTTTTCTGCAACCGTTGAATCTGTTCGTGTTTCTGCTCGCTGAATCTCGCCCAACCATCTTTGATATGCTTCAATTCGTCCAGTTCCACCTGCAACCGTTCCGCCTTGTCCGCTTGGGCAAATAACTCGTCAACGTATGCCCACTTTTGAACATTTTTACTTGAATAACTACCGAAAGCATCGTTTTTAGTATAATACCAGCCCTTGTTAAGCAACCCACCGCATCCAGCATAGAACAAT
>JAZRAD010000047.1:0-2188 GCA_045634405.1 Candidatus Enterousia sp. | reverse complement strand
GCCTTGTTTGTAAAAGTCAGCGCTAAAATCTGCCAGGGTTTGGCCAGTCCTTGATTTAATATGTACGCAACACGTGTTGTTAAAACACGCGTCTTGCCAGTACCAGCACCAGACAACACCAACAACGGCCCGTCTGTGGTCTGGACAGCTTTTAGTTGTTCACTGTTAAGATTTTCTAGCATTAAATTCACGCATTTATTATAATACCATAAACAATCGTTATCAAGAAATGGAAAAATGTTATGAATCGTATTATTTGCTTTGACATTGAAACAACTGGGTTTGACTATATGCGTGGCGACAGATGCATTGAAATCGGTGCTGTTGAAATTATTGATGGAAAAATCACAGACAATACTTTCCACGAATACATCAATCCCGAAGGTAAAATTATTCCACCAGATACATATATGGTTCACAAAATCTCGAATGCCTTTTTGGAAGACAAACCAAAAATGAGTGAAATCGCACCAAAATTCTTGGCCTTTGTTGGCAACAGTCCGATTGTCGCACACAACGGATTAGACTTTGACTTTCCATTTGTTAATCACGAATTGGCAAAGTTAAACCTGCCACAAATTCCACGCAGTCAGCAACTGGATTCAATCGTAATTGCCAGAAATCGCGTATTTGGCCCAAAAAGCTATTCACTGGACGCGCTGGCCAAATGGTATGGAATATCACTGACTGCACGTGCAGACGCACACGGGGCGTTAATCGACTCGGAAATCTTGGCCAAGGTTTATATAGAATTAGAAAATACAGCACCTGCCCCAGATGTCAGTGAAATTATTGCACAACAACATGCAGCGATGGAAAAACACCCAAAGATTGGTGGCGACTTTCCATACAGAACATATGAGATTGACGCTGACGAACTGGAAAATCACAATAAGTTTATGGAACAAATAAAAAAATAAAAAAGCCGCCCAATCGGGCGGTATTTTTTAACGTTTTTTATAACTTAAACAATATAGACTTACAATCTTGCGGGCTGTTTGTAATGTTTCATTATGCGCTTTTGACTTTTCTTCAACTGTCAACTCTCCTGTCTTTGGCAATGAGTATTGGGCAGATCGCATAACTTTGTTTTCATCAAGATAAGACGATACAAGCCGGCCATTAATATAAGGCTGCGCGACACGAAAGCCATGCCATATATAACAAATACTAGAAGCTAATTTACAGCCCTTTTCACATCCCTGACATAATTCTGTTTTAACATCTTCAGCAAACAACATTCTTGGCCACCTTTTTTGCATATAAAACAATTTCTACCTAGATTTATACAGTGGACACAATTCGATAACACACTTTCGTGCATTTTCTAAAACCCTGTCATGTATTTTTTCTACATCTTTCTTGTCACGAATTTTATCGCCAGAAACACCCACCTGTGGATAATGAGGCTTGCCATCTGGGCCGACATAACTTGCCACCCTTATATCATTAAAAATATATGGTGTTGCGACAACAAATCCTGCCTTCCAGTTGTCTATATATGACCACAACATACACTTTGCATCACAACCGGGACATCTTTCCATTTTGTTGCTTTCTGCAACACCAATAAACATTTTACCATCAAACATTAGGCAATCTTTTTCAAAACCAGTGAAGCGTTTGTTCCACCGAACCCAAATGAATTACTGATTGCGACATCAACCTTGCGCTTTTTCGCAACATGTGGAACCAAGTCAAAATCACCGACCGCATCTTCTGGGTCATCCAAATTGATTGTTGGTGGCACAATACCATCACGAATCGCCAGTGCGCTGAATATCGCCTCTACCGCGCCTGCAGCCCCCAACAAATGACCTGTTACAGATTTTGTTGACGACATTGATACAGGCAAATTACCAAACAATGTTTTAACAGCTGCCAGTTCGCCAACATCACCCAAACCTGTGGATGTACCGTGTGCGTTGATATAGTCTACATCCCCTGCATCCAATCCTGCGTTCTTTAATGCAGCCTTCATTGCACGCAAACCACCTTCGCCATTTTCTGCTGGCGCTGTGATATGATATGCGTCACCAGACAGACCGTAACCGGCAACCTCTGCATAGATTTTTGCACCACGTTTTACAGCGTGCTCATATTCTTCCAATACCAAAACACCTGCGCCTTCGGCCATGATAAAACCATCACGATTTTTATCCCATGGGCGTGATGCTTTTTCTGGTTC
>JAZRAD010000046.1:0-5915 GCA_045634405.1 Candidatus Enterousia sp. | reverse complement strand
AACTCATAACTTGGATGAAACGCGCGCGATTGGTGCGATGCAGTTGTGCGCATATCTGCGTGGTGAAAAATCACAAGACGAATGTATAACCGACTGGATAAACAAAACCAACCAGTATGCCAAGCGTCAACGCACATGGTTCCGTACCCAGTTCAATCCAGACATAATAATAAACCGCACCGGTAGCGATGCGGATATTGATTTAGTGTTATAGTTTATTTATCTGCGCTTGCAACCGACAGAAAGCCCGAAACCGTCAAACATACTTGCAACTTGTCTGTGCAGGCACCTTGCTTGTGCAGAATTGATTCTGTCACGCTTTTTTCTTGCTTCGTCATCCAAGACTTTTGGTGTTAAAATTCTGCTTTTCTTGGTCAGTATTTCTATCAAAGCCAAAGTTGCTTGTTCGCGATTTGCGTATTCAGGATTTCTTGCAATGTATTTCGCCAAGTAATCCGCCATCAGTTTAACCAGTTTGGTTACAAAAGTTTGCATTTTTGCCAACTGTGGGTGCGATATACCATTATTTATATAGTTTGCAGCGAATTTTATTATTTCTGCCTCGATTTCAGGTGTATATGGAATTTTTTTACGCCATTCGCCTTTTTGTTGGTCGGGCGACAAGTAAGGAAACCCGTGTTCACGAAACATATATTCGTTTATTTGTTTTGCAAATATGTTGCATTCTTGGAATGCGCTTGTTTTTCCCATATGTGTATTCCTTTTTTATCTGCCTCGGCCGTAATTGGCGGTTAAATGTGTGGCCATGTCAAACATACTTGTGATTTGTCTATGGTTTCGTCTGTCTTGGGCAGAAATAATTCTTTTGCGTTGTTTCTTTTCCTGGCGTGTTGTTTTCAAGCGGCCTTGCATTACAGCGTTTCCAGCAATTAATTCTTTTTCCAATGCCTTGGTTGCCTGATTGCGACAAATACCATCTGCTTTTTTCATTGTATATCTGGACAGATAATAAGCAATATCTGTAATAATACCTTTGATGACATGTGGGTCTTTCGCCTCAGACGGGTTTATAATTCTGATATTCAAGAAATTTTGCACGATTTTTTTCAATTCTTCTTCCAGTTCTGGCATATATGGCACGCTGCTACACCACTGACTGGCTGTTTCGCCAGGTTTTAAATAATGGTAGCCATACTGTCTAAAAACGAAATCATTGATTTCTGTTGTCAAAGAATGATATGCGTTTCTTTGTGTCAATGAACGTTGGTCTTTCTTGCTCATAATTTAACCCTTGTTGTATTACAATGTATATTGTAACACAAAAAGACTGTTTGTCAATACAAAAGGTGGGTTATTTTGTGTTTTTATGCATTAAATCCCAATATTCACGCATTGCGTATGCGGCAATGTCTGTTTGGCGCATTTTACGACGTACATGGAATATTCCAAAAAATTCGCGCATCAATGAATCATATCGCGCATATTCCCAGTCAATAATCCCAACCACGTCCATTGTTTTTGGATTTACGATGATATTGCTGCACATATCGCCATGCGTCAATCCACAGTCGTTTTTATTCATATTTTTTGGCATAAAAGATTTCAGTTGTGGAAAATCTGTGTTAAACAAAGTGTACATAACGCGCCCGATTTGACGACCGATTTTTTCATTATGTTCCATAATGCGTTTCATCGGCAGATTTAACAACACAACACCCGGAATAAACGTTGTCTTATAGAACAGATATTCGCCTGCCTGTATCAGTTCAATTTGTGGCACGCGAACATTTAGTACAGGTGCAACCGCGTCTGTGATTTTCTTTTCATATGTGAATTTTTTTTCAGAATTATCGTTTTTGTGAAATTTGCGTACTTTGAATACTGTATTTCCAACGATGAATGCCAGACTGCCACCGCCCTTGGCCAGACGCATATGCGACCAGTCCATATCTGGACATGCGTGTTTGATTGCCTGTAATTTATTGTAATAGTCAAAGCATTTATCAACACGAAACCATTCGCGATTTTTCTTTCCCGGAATCAGAAAAGATATTACATACAAAAAGTCAAAAAACATACGCCACATATAAAAATCCCTTTGATTTTATTTATGCAATAAATGGTATTGAATTTTTGGAAAAAAACAAGTACTTTAATAACCATGTTTAACGCAGGTGCAATTGTCAAGGTCTTGGTCGCAAATATACCAAACGCCGGTTATGATTATCGGCTGGGGGGATGTGCAGAAATTGGTTCTTTTGTTCGTGTTAATGTTATGAACAGACCGTGCATTGGTGTTATCTGGGGACATGGGGACAGCAACCTGCCAGAAGACAAGATTAAAAATGTATCTGTTATATATCCGAAAAAGTTAAATGTCTGTGATTTACAGTGGATTCAGCGTATGTCTCAATGGACACTGATTCCGATGGGGATGGTGCTGCGTTTAATTATAAATATTCCAGACGCGTTTTCGCCACCACGTATGGAACCACTGTATGCGTATAACTTTGAAACCGATGCGCGTATGACGGCAAATCGTCAGGCTGTTGCCGATGCGTATTCATCAAACGATAATGATGCGATGACCGTATCTGATGTTCAAAATATCGCGCGTGTCAGTTCTGCGGTTGTGCGTTCAATGATAAAAAATGGCACGTTGGTACCGGTTGGCGAACAGGCAAAACAGAAAAATACAGCCCCGTTGATATACAACGATTGCGGCAATATTACATTAAACCCCCAGCAACAGTTGGCGGCAGATGCGATTGGTAAATCTGTGGACAGTGGTGGTTTTTCTGTACATTTATTGGATGGTATAACGGGCAGCGGTAAAACCCAGGTTTATTTTGATTCTGCGTGGCGTGCGTATAATGCGGGAAAGTCTGTGTTATTGATGATGCCTGAAATTGCACTGACGGCACAGTTTATGTCGCGTTTTAAAAACAGGTTTGGCGAAAATCCAGTCGTCTGGCACAGTAATTTAACATCTGCGCGTCGCCGTGAAATTTGGCATGGTGTATTAAATGGCACGATAAAGATGGTTGTCGGTACGCGCAGTGCATTATTCTTGCCGTGGCAGGATTTGGGGCTGATTGTTATTGACGAAGAGCACGACACATCGTATAAGCAAGAAGATATGGGAAACTATCACGCGCGTGATATGGCGATACTGCGTGCCAAGATTGCCGGAATCCCTGTGGTGTTGGCCAGTGCGACACCATCTGCAGAAACGTTGGAAAATGTCAATCTAGGCAAATATATGCAATTAAAACTGACATCACGATATGGTGGGGCACAGTTGCCAGATGTTACAACGATTGATTTGCGTGAAAATCGCCCAGAACCGTATGTTGTCGATGGCGCGGAACAAACGGGCTTTTTATCACAGCCATTAAATGACGCGATTGCCCGGACATTGTCAGATGGACATCAAGCGATGCTGTTTATAAATCGCCGTGGTTTTGCACCGATAACACAATGTAAAAAATGCGGATGGACATCTGTTTGCCCGGAATGCAGTGTCGGTATGACATATCACAAGCGTATTGGAAAAATGCTGTGTCATATGTGCGGTCGCACAATGCAAATGCCAAAAGTGTGTCCAGATTGTGGTGGCGATGTATCGATGCGTGGTGTTGGGCTGGAAAAAATAGAACAAGAGGTCAATATTCGATTCCCATCTGCGCGTACTGCGCTGGTATCCAGTGATATTATTACATCGCGTCAGTCACTGGAAAGATTGGTGAATAAAATAGAGCAGGGCGAAATAGACATAATCATCGGTACGCAAATTCTGGCCAAGGGTCATCATTTTCCGAACCTGACATTGGTTGGGGTTGTGGATGCAGATATGGGTCTGTTTGGCACAGACTTTCGTGCGGCCGAACACACGTTTCAACAGTTGTTTCAGGTTTCTGGTCGTGCCGGTCGTGGCGAACATGCAGGCTACGTATTATTACAAACATATCAACCCGAACACCCCGTATTGACCGCAATCTGTGCGGGCGACAGGGACAGTTTTATGCAAACTGATATGGCGGGGCGCAAAATGGCAAATATGCCCCCGTATGGTCAGTTGATTGCAGTTATTATAGAGGGGCAACGTGAATCAACCCTGCAATCATATTGCAATGCGTTGCGTGATGCGGTGCCAAATTTAAAGGGTGCCAAGATAATGGGGCCAATAACTGCCCAGATATATCAAATCAGAAATTGGTACCGTATGCGTTTCTTGGTTGCGGGTGGTCGTACTGCGAACCTGCAACCGATTGTGTCGCATTGGCTGGCATCTGTAAAGCAACCTGTGAACATCCGTGTTAAAATCGACGTCAACCCCATGAATTTTATGTAACAGATTTATTTCCATGCCGTTGGAATATCTGCATAATCCGTTAAGCCAGTGCAACCTTGGTACATATCAGAAACATTATATGTGTCGATATTTGAAAATTTTTCATATAAAAATTGTCCATCAACCATTACAGATTTACCAGTTAGACCGGAACAACCTGCAAATGCCTGTTTAAACATTGAGCCTTGGATTTTTGTAAGTGGGCCAAATAAACCATCTGGAATTTCACCAGTCAGTCCCTTGCATCCGGCAAAAGTGCCCGCAAAATTCCATGAACTGGTATAATCTGTAATTTCGCCAAATAAATTTTCAGGAATAGAGCCTGTTAAACCAGAACAATTCCTAAATGCCCAACGATAACTACATAATGTCACAGTGCCTGTTATGCCCGAAAACAAATCTTTTGGTATATTTCCTGTCAGTCCCTTGCAACCATCAAACACGCCATTAAACATATATGGTTCGGGTGCTCCAGAAAATTCGCCGAATAATTTGCTTGGTATTGAACCTGTTAAACCCGAACAACCATTAAATGTATTACTGAACATCTCATAAGCAGTCCTGCCATATAAATTACCAAATAATCCATGTGGAATACCTCCGGTCAAACCATAACATTTAGCAAAAACAGAATCGAACATACTATGTACACGTACGCCATAAATCCCCCTAAACAAATCTGGTGGGATTGTACCAGTCAGGTTTGTACAGCCATTAAATAATCCTTCGAATTTTGGATTATTTACACTGCCGTTTTTGTTTTTTATTGTAGAAAATATTGCGCCAACACTGCCGTCTATCTTGGCAAGGTTTAAGTTATTTGCAAAACTTAATGAATTTCCGCCTGTTCTGTATCCCCCAATTTTTATCACATATTCGCCGGCATCGGCGTATTCGTGACTGTATGTCGTCGCGGTTGTATTCGTTTTGCGATATGATTCGCGCGTGCCATCGCCCCAGTCAATATGAAATACACCTGATGCAGATATCGTAAAACTGAAACTGGTGGTGTCGGGCGTTGTTGTCGCAAAGAATTTATAATTCCGCACATGGTCACGAACCATTTCCAGCGTCGCCACCGTATCTGTTGCAACAGTCGTTGCGTATTCACTGTTGCCATAATCTGTGATTGATTCCCCACTTAACATCTGATTTGCAACATCAATCGTCGTCAACAGGTATTTCATATTCGCTGCAACCGTTGGGTCGTGTAAACCTGTATTATATGGAACGGTTATACCGTGTTCTTGTTCAATCAGTTTATGTATATATTCAACATTTACAATCTGGGCAGATTGTGCAACACCGCAAAACAGTACGCAAAAAATCCCGAACAACAACCGCTTCATTTTGTTTCCTTTGTTTTTTTATTCCACCACGGGTAATGGTGGGGTTGGGACAGTCATTGTACCAGAAACATTATATGTGCCTGCCATTGTCTGATTTGCAGATTCTGATGTATCAACACGTGTTGATATCGCCCCATTAACATATGCGGTTGATGGTATTTCCGCGAACATAGCGGTCGGAAAAAATAAACACAGAAATAAAACAATCCCCCGCATAAATGATGCCCCCCATTTTTTTAAAAAGAAAAATA
>JAZRAD010000045.1:0-11795 GCA_045634405.1 Candidatus Enterousia sp. | reverse complement strand
TGTTTCGTTTGGAAATATAAAACTAAAAAAACTTCCTGTTGGAAAAATTGAACGTGTACCACAGAAAACAATTGACGAACTGTTAAAATCTCTTTAATATTCCATAAAAAGGAAGGGAGATTTACAATGAAAAAAACACCTGCAAAAAACATAAAAAAAACCGCCAAAGCAACGAAAACTATGGCCAAGGTTCGTCCTGTGGCGACAAAACCAACTGTTAAAACAGAAAAAACAAAACCATGTTTTAATCCATGGTCTGTGTCCATTTATGTTTATTGGTTTATAATTTTGTTCTTTATTGCATCAACATTTTATATCTTGGGTCGCAGTCACAACTCACAACCAAGTGTAGCGAATATTGAAATTACCGAAGAAGTGTTGTTACAGGCTGGCGATTACTTGGAAAGTGGCAAGGTAAAATTAGCAACTGGTAATATTGAAGAAGCGATTGCAGATTTAACTGCTGCAATTGATACAGGTGTTGCATCTGTTGATACATATATCTTGCGTGGTGAAGCATATATGCAATCTGGTGATTATGCAAATGCGATGACTGATTATAATACAGCATTGTCAAAAGACCCTGCAAGTTCTGTTGCGTACTATGATCGTTATTTATTGAATACCAGACTTGAGGATTATGCGTCTGCAATGAATGATATCAATAATGCGCTGGCTGCAAATGCAACAAACCCAAGTACAGCATTACAAATGCGTGATTTGTATGCAAAACGCGGTCGTTTGAATTTGTGGACGAAAAACTGGGAAGGCGCAATTGCGGACTTTACAAATTCTTTAGCACGCCCAGAAGGTGTTGTTGATCCAACAGTGTATGCAGATCGTGCCGAAGCATATACCGCATTGGGTAAATATGCAGACGCTGTAAATGATTATTCATCTGCTGTGCGTGTAATTTCTGAACAGATTCAAGGCGCGCCTTCAATGGATGAACGTGAAGCATTGTCAAACAAAGCGATGAGTTATTTTGAAAAATCTGCTGCTTTGAATTTGCAATTGGGTAACAAAGATGCTGCGCGTAATGATTTGGAATCTGCACATTCAATCGCTGTTGTTTTGGGCGATACTGATACAGGTGACAGATTGAAAGCGTTGATTGCAGAACTGGATACAGTTACGCAGTAATTATATCTGTTGAAAAAAGAACGCCCGTTTGGGCGTTTTTTTATTCTTGGATAAATCCACCGGATTGCATTTTCCACAATTTGGAATATATTTTTTTATTTCGTAATAGTTGTTCATGTGTGCCACTTTCAACAATTTTTCCATGATCCAGAACAATTATTCTGTCCATGTTTTTCAATGTTGATAATCTGTGTGCAATAACAAGTGTTGTGCGATTTTTTGACAGTCGCATAAAAGACTTTTGGATTGTGTTTTCTGTTTCGGAATCCAGTGCTGCTGTTGCTTCGTCTAAAATCAATATTGGGCTGTCTTTAAGAAATGCGCGTGCAATTGCGATTCTTTGACGTTGGCCACCAGACAGTTTTATTCCACGATCTCCGACCAGTGTGTTGTAACCGTCATTTGCATTTTGAATAAACGTATGTGCAGATGCTTTTTTTGCAGCAGATATAATTTCTTCTTCTGATGCATTTGGTCGTCCGTACGCAATGTTTTCACGTAGTGTGCGGTTAAACATAGTTGAATCTTGTGGAATAAATGCAATGTTTTGGCGCAACGAATCTTGGGTTACATGTCTGATGTCTTGCCTATCGATATATATCTGACCACTTGTTGGGTCGTACATACGCATAATCAGGTTTACCAGTGTGGTTTTACCTGCGCCACTAAGTCCGACTAAGCCGACTTTTTCACCAGATTTTATATGTAAATTAAAATCTTTCAAAACGAATTTTTTGTTATATCTAAATGACAGGTTTTTTATGTCTATGTCTGCATTTTTTATTTTCAGTTTTGGTGCGTTTTCATCGTCTTGAACAGATATTGGTTTAATAAGTGTGTTGTATGAGCCGACAGCATTTCCTAGTTTATTTGTAAAATATTTCATCGTGAAAACCAAGTTAAATGCAATAGTGCTGATTGCGACATATATCGCCAGCGCAAAAGAAACTTCTGCAACTGTTGATTGCCCAATACTGTACATGTATCCTGCCAGAATAATAAATATTGTAAAGCAAACTGTATCCATCATCAGGTTCCCTGGAGCCCAGAAAAAACGTGACCAAAAGTGCTGTGTGCGTGCATCCATTTGGTATTTGTCACGAATTGGTTCAGCGAATTTTTGTTCAAATGCACTGCGCGCAAACGATTTTACCACCGGAAAATTAGATAACGCGTCCAGCAAGCGACCTTGTAACGTATTTAATGTTGATGCAGCATTTGCGGCTGTTTTTAGCGATTTTTTTACTGTAAATGCGCCCCATGTTATACGGAATGCTACAGCAAATGTTATAATCAACAGATATTGCCAGCCAATTGCCAGCAGGCCAGATGCAGATATGAAAAAGGCAACTATTACACCAGTTAATGTACCGAAAATAAGTTCAACTGTTTCATAGAAAGATTCAGCGACTTGGTGTATCTGACTGGAAATTTTTCCGGGCATTGTTGCGGTATAGTATTCTGTGCTTTGTTTAAATACATAATCGTATAAATCGGCCGATATTTTATTGTACGATTTATATTTTATTATGCTGTCAAAAACAAACCAACGCAGAATTGATGCGCACCATTGCAGGCCGCGTAATATAAAATATACAATTGCAACGTCCAGTACTGCTTTGAATGCCATGTTCGCTGGATTTGATTCGATTGCCTCTACTGTTGCGCTTAAAATAAATGCAGGCAATAGATTTAGACCCAAGACGTCGATTACTGCCAGTACAGAATATACCAGCGACATTACGCCACAATAACGCCAAAAATTTTTAGTATAAAATTTAAAAACACTTGATGGGAATTGCATAATGACCTCTTTAAATTGCCAGCTATGATTATATCACAAAAAAGCCGGTTTTTATACGGATTTTATTTGCAAAGCAGTAAATATGTTTTATAATCCGTGGGGCGAAGATGAAATTGTTCTTTTGTGTGCCTGTTCCAGGGTGCAGAAACGAATGATTTTTCTTCGCAAAGATGAAACAAAAAAATATGGAGAAAGTAAATGGTATTTGGCTTATTTAAAAAAGACGCTAAATTAAATAATCCTGTTGCAGTTGAAATCAAATATGGTGATGAAACACTGCGTTTGGAAACAGGTCGTATGGCGAAACAGGCGAATGGTTCTGTTTTGGCAACAATGGGTGAAACAATGGTTTTGGCAACTGTATGTGCTGAAAAAGCAGCAGTCGAAGGTCAAGACTTCTTCCCATTGACAGTTGATTATCAAGAAAAATTTGCATCATCTGGTCGTATCCCAGGCTCACGCGATAGACGCGAAGGCAAGGCATCAACAGCAGAAACATTGACTGCACGTTTGATTGACCGACCAATTCGTCCTTTGTTCCCAGAAACATTCAAGAACAAAGTTCAGATTATCGCTCAGGTATTTTCATACGACAAAAAGAATCAACCAGACATCTTGGCGATGATTGCATCATCTGCTGCATTGGCATTAAGTGGTGTTCCTTTCCAAGGACCAATTGGTGCTGCACGTGTTGGCTATGCGGATGGTAAATATATTTTGAATCCTTCTAAGAAAGCAGTTGAAGAATCTGAAATGGATTTGGTTGTTGCTGCAACAAAAGACGGCGTATTGATGGTTGAATCAGAAATTGGCGAATTGGACGAAGCAACTGTATTGGGTGCTGTTAAATTCGGTTTTGATGCACAACAAGCTGTTATCGCTGCCATCAACGAATTGGCAGAAAAAGCCGGTAAAGAACGTTGGGAAACTCCTGAAAAAACTGCTGAACAAATCACAATGGAAGAAAACTTTGAAAGCTTTGCTGGCGATATCGAAGCTGCATTGCAAATCAAAGAAAAGTTGGTTCGTTTGGAAACTTTGGCATCTATTCATACTGCTGCCAAGGCGCGTATCGCAGAATTGTTCCCAGAATCAGCACGTGCAACATCAACATTGGAATCATGGGCAGACGAAGTTATTGAAAATCTGACTGCACGTATTATGCGCGGCAATATCTTGGCTGGCAAACCACGTATTGATGGTCGTGATAATAAAACAGTTCGTCCAATTGAAATTGAATTAGGTGTTCTGCCACGTGCGCACGGTTCTGCATTGTTTACACGCGGTGAAACACAGGCATTGGTGTCATTGACATTGGGTGGCGGCAAAGATGCGTTACCAATTGAATCTTTGGATGGTGCCGAAGAACGTGACTTTATTTTGAACTATAACTTCCCAGGTTATTCTGTTGGCGAATGCAAGGGCTTGAAATCCCCAGGTCGTCGTGAAATTGGTCACGGAAACTTGGCATGGCGTGCGGTTCATCCAATGGTACCAACACGCAGCGAATTTGATTATGTAATTCGTATTGTTTCTGATATTTTGGAATCAAATGGTTCATCATCAATGGCGAGAACATGTGGTGCGACATTGGCAATGATGGACGGTGGTGTTCCAATGAAACGCCCTGTTGCAGGTATCGCAATGGGTCTGATTAAAGAAGGCGATGATTACGCAATTCTGACAGATATTTTGGGTGACGAAGATCACTTGGGCGATATGGACTTTAAAGTAACAGGTACAGACCAAGGTGTTACAGCATTGCAAATGGATATTAAAATTACTTCTATCACATTTGAAATTATGGAACGCGCATTGGCACAGGCAAAAGATGGCCGTATGCACATCTTGGGCAAGATTGAAAAGGCTATTAAAAAGCCTCGTGCAAATGTATCTGAATATGCGCCTCAGGCATATACAATGAAAATCAATCCAGACAAGGTACGTGAAGTAATCGGCAAGGGCGGCAGTGTTATCCAGGCCTTGGTTCGTGAAACAAACACAATCATTGATTTGGAAGATGATGGTACTGTAAAGATTATGGCAGTTGCCAAAGAAGATGCAGATAACGCAATCGCACGCATCAAAGAAATCGTTGCAGAACCAGAAGTTGGTCAAATCTATAAAGGTACAGTATCTGGTATGAAAGACTTTGGTCTGTTTGTAAAAATTATGAACGGATTCGAAGCCATGGTTCATATTTCTGAAATCACAGGTGAACGTATCGCAAAAATCGAAGATACAAAAATCAAAGAAGGCGATACAGTTTACGTTCGTTTCTTGGGCGCCGATAAACGTGGTAAAACACGTATGTCTATGGTTGGAATCGACCAGAAGACAGGCGAAGAAATCAAGAAATAAGGACGTATAAATGACGCCAGAATAATTAGATTGGACAGATAAACAGTGGGCGGCGCATCTTGGGTGCGCTGTCCAAGAAGTTCCACATATCAGAACTTATGTGTATGCAAACTTTTTTCCTGATATTGAACAGGATAAGGATACCAAAGCATGCAATTTTTTTATGACAAGAATGTCAACAAGTATTGCTGGTACAAGAAGAGTTATGCTCATGATTTCTGACAAGAAATTGTTTTCTGATGTTGAATCTGCCAGAACGCATGCGAATAACGAAGTAATACCAAAACTGGAACTGACAAAATTTTGGTCTGATG
Source organism: Candidatus Enterousia sp. (assembly GCA_045634405.1). GTDB lineage: Bacteria > Pseudomonadota > Alphaproteobacteria > Rs-D84 > Rs-D84 > Enterousia. The sequence continues at coordinate 6,173 of JAZRAD010000045.1, read as the reverse complement.
CTTTGTATATTCCAAAGCGCGCATTACAAATGCTGCATATCAAGGAGAGATAATATGGATATGGAATCATTAATGGCGCAGGCCGCCGAATTACAAAACAAAGTTGCTGCTGCCCAGGAAAAATTGGCACAGACAAATGTCAAGGGTATTGCAGGTAACGGTGCATGCATTATCGATATGACAGGTAAATATGATGTGTTAAAAGTTACAATTCATCCATCTGTTTTATCGCAAGGTGCAGATGTGGTATCTGCGGCTGTGTTGGCGGCAATCAAAGACGCCAAAGAAAAAGCAGATGTTTTAATTGACAAGGTTATGGGCGAAGCAACCGCCGGTATGCCAATCCCACAATAAAAACATCAATCACAAAAAAATCCCCTGTTTGGGGGATTTTTTTATTTGTTTGGAATAATTTTAATTTCAACACGTCTGTTCTTTTCACGACCTGCTGCTGTATCGTTACTGACGATTGGGTTTGAATATCCCATTCCCATAACTTCAAAACGATTTGATTTTACACCTTGGCCTTCCAGATATGCTGTAACTGATTGTGCGCGCATTTTTGACAGGTTCAGATTGTATTCCGTACTGCCTGTGTTGTCTGTATGACCAGATACCAACACAGTTGAATTGCTATATTTATTCAAAACCTTGGCAACAGAATTTAATACAGGATAGAAAGATGCGTTTATATCAGCGGAATCTGTTTTAAAAGTGATGTTCCCTGGCATGATTAAACGAATGCTGTCATCTGATTCAACGACTTGAACGCCTGTTGATACTAATTCTGCGCGCAGTTCTGCCGCCTGTGCATCCAGATAATATCCAACACCGCCACCCACAGCCGCGCCAGCCAATCCGCCAATCAATGCGCCCTTGCTGCTTTGTGTGCTGCCAATCAGTGCGCCGGTTGCTGCGCCAATTGCAGTACCCCATGTTGACTTTGCTGTTTGTGTCTGACCTGTATATGGATTTATGGTTGTGCAGGCAGATACCAGCGTTAAAACTGTACATAAAGATACAAGTTTTTTCATGTTTTCTCCTTTTTTGTTTTTGATGAGTATATTTTAAATCAGGTTATAGAAAAATACAAAAATAAAAAGTGCCATTTTGGCACTTTTTTATCTGGATTTTTGTTTTATTTGTTCTTGTGCAAATCTAACAGTTTTAATTGAATCTGTTTTTACAGAATCTTTTTTTACTATTTTTTCTGTATCAACTGTTTTTTCTGTTGCTGCCTTGGCCTTGTTGTTACCAAAAAAACTATGCAGATGTCCAACAATAATAAATGTAAGACCGCATAACAGCACGGTGTTCAGCGTATCCCTAAAATCGTTTCTTTTTTCTTCACTCATATTTTTCTTCTTTTTTGCAATAAAAATCCGCCATCTGGCGGAAGAATTCGTGGTGGGTGTTGGGGGACTCAAACCCCCGACCCTCTCGGTGTAAACGAGATGCTCTAATCAACTGAGCTAAACACCCGATTGCTGTTTCAGCGGATGAATAATATAATATATTTTTTCGTTTGTCCAGTTTTTTATTTAATTTTTTTGCCATTTTCTACATTTATTTGCATTTTGCCGACAAAAATAGTGCCTTTTTCATATTTTGGCGCTGTTTGTTGTTCGATTTCTGTGCGCCAGAATATATCGCCATTGTTATTTGCAATTGCGTATAAATAGTTGTCTGTACTTACAACAAAAGCATAGTTTTCGGTTATAACAAAAGGTTCTGCCACACTGATATCAACACACCATTGTTTTGCGCCAGATGTTACGTTTATTTTACAGAAAGCGTCGCCCAGACCGCCTGCAAATACAGCGTTTTTATGTATGACAAGTGGTGCGACAATATCAACCATTGATGCGCCGCCAGTCATATTGCTGGCACGATATACATCTGTAATCCACATAATCTTTCTGGATTGTGGTTGTACTTTTATAACTTCGCCTGTTGTCAGGCCTGCGTAAACATATTTTTCATCACAAATTGGCTTTTGGTTGCTTTTAACAGAATTGCTTGTTGCAAAACCGTTAAATATTTTGCGTTCGCCGTGCCAAACCGTGTTTGTTGCGTCTTGGGTGTACGGGCAATTGCTGTTTTTATTTGTGATAACCGATTCGGGAATATCTGTGATATTTTTGTTTTTTACATCTATGTTTGATGTATTAAATATCGCAGTACGAACCCCTGGTAAAATAGGGTCGTGTTTATCACATGCGGTTAACACCAATGTACAACAAATAAACGCAGATATTTTACGCATATTTTATTTCCTGTATTTTAACGCAAGCTTTGTGCAGTACCAGAAATAGATGCTGGTGCATTTTTATCATTGATAATTTTATCCAGCCATTTATTTGCAGATTCTGTATTGCCTTCGGACAAATACTTTTGTGCGATATTCAGCATTGCTGTATAATAAAATGGTGAACTCTTGGTATTCAAACCAGACAGATATTTTTCGACATCCTTGCCGGACATTTCATCGCCACGGATACCAACAATGTGTAACTTGGCCAAGTCACGAAAATCGTGTGTATTTCCGTTTTGTGCCAGTTCTTCCAGCTTTTTTATATCTTTGTCCAACAAATATGCTTGGAATAATGCCAAGTCGCTTGTTGCACCAGATGTATCACCTGCTAATGCTGCCAATGCGTTTGCATCACCATTTAATACAGCTGTTTCATAAGCTGCTGCAGTTGCCATTTTGTTTGCGTGATATGTGCGAACACCGATTTGAATACCTGTTGCGATAATCAGCACAGTAATAACACCTGCCATAATATGACGTGAATATTTCTTGATAAACTGCATTGTTTTTTCATTGTTTACTTCTTCCCAAACCTCACGATACAGGGCGTCTTGTGCGTGTTCTGCGTGTGTTTTTTGTGGTGCTTTTACTTTTTTGTTTCTTTCCAACATAGTTGCCATAATAAATATCTCCTGTGCTTGATAATTGTTAAATTATGTTATACTATAAAAGTTATGACAAAGGAAATCAAGGACGCTTTACCAGTTGCTAAAAATAGCAGTATTGTATCTGCTCGTGGGGTCAGTGATGATTCTGGATTGGCCCAGTATATACAAACTGTTCAGAAAATTCCTGTTTTGACGGCTGAACAAGAATATGAATACGCAACCAAATGGGTAAAAGACAAAGATCAGACTGCTGCTGAAAAACTGGTGGCCAGTCACCTGCGTCTTGTTGTGTCTGTTGCATATGATTATAAGAATTATGGTATTCCGGTTGGAGACTTGATTGCCAGTGGGAATATGGGGTTGATGCAGGCGTTGCAAAAATTTGACCCAGAAAAAGGTTTTCGTTTTTCTACATACGCAATGTTTTGGATAAAAGCAGAAATTTATGAAACGATTCTGAATAATTGGTCTATTGTCCGTATTGGAACGTCTGCAAATCAAAAGCGTGTTTTCTTTAATTTGTCGCGTGCGAAACGTGCATTGGGTATTATGGATAATAATCTGACAGACGAACAAACAAAACAAATCGCAGATTATTTAGAAGTGCCAGAAAAAGATGTTGCGCGTATGGCGACGCGTGTTAGCGCGCGTGATTTGTCGCTGAATGCACCGATAAATTCCGAAGATGGTGGAACAGACATATTGTCTAATATGACAGATGGTCATGATTCAATTGAAGATACATTGGAACAGATTGAATTCAGACGTCGTGGGTACGAGTTGTTAAAAAAACATTTATCAAAAATGTCTGAACGCGATCGTGATATTTTGGTTGCACGCAGATTGCGTGAACCTGTGGCGACTTTGGAGTCTTTGTCACAAAAATATGGAATTTCGCGTGAGCGTGTACGCCAAATCGAAGAACGTGCATATAATAAGTTGCGTGACGCAATCCTAACAGAAAGCGAAGGTAATAAATAGTATGTTTAATTTAAATAGAATTCTGTGTGCCACAATATTGATGACGGTATTCAGTGGTGCGCATGCGCTGGATTATAATATTGGTAATACAGATTTTCGTCTGACGGGGTACGGTACGTTTGGTATGATAAATCCTGATATTGAAACACCTTTGTCTATTGGCGATTGGCGTGTGCGTGGTCAGATAACGAACTCTTCTATCCAAAATACGAAACTGGGTTTTGTTTATGCGATGGACAAGGCGTCGTTGGATAAGGGTAATTTTTCACGTGAAGTTTTTGCATTTTTACAATCTAAATCACTTGGTCGTGTTGAATTTGGTTTTACAGATTCTATTGCCAGAAAACTGGGATTGGGATTGCCTGATGTTGGTGGACTTCGTATAAATGACAGACCGTTATATAATGAAAAAATTATTCCAGATGATGCTGTAATTGCAGATACGACTTTGACATCTGGGCGCAGTAATTCTTTGCGTTTAAACGCTGTTTCTAATTCAAGTAACGGTGTTCAGTATGGTGTATCTGTATCTGGTATAACAGATGATTATAAATGGGCTGCAGATGCAGGTATAAAATACAGAAAATCGTCCGGCAAATTAAAGTCTGCATATTCTGTTGGTGCATCTTTTATGAACAGGCCTGATAATTTTGATAATGAAATTTATACGCCTGGGGTAACTGCTGATTGGCGCGTACAGATGTCAATGGCAATGAATTTACAGTATAATAGTTGGATATTTGGCCTGTCTGGTCGTGTAATATATGACCAAAATCCAATTGGCGAAGTTTCTGATGGTTTTGTTGTTGGAACAGGGGTCAGTTATGACTTGTTGCAATACAGTGTGTCATTGGTTTATATGATGTCTGATACAGGTGTATGGCAAAATGATGTTGATGATTTTATTGATAATACTGTTGTTGCCTCGTTCAGATATAAATACAGTGAAAATATTGATGGTTGGATATCCGGTGGTGCGACATCAAAAACGCCATTTATATCTGCTGGTATGCGTATAACTTTCTAAAAGGCGTGGTTATGAATCAAGATTTTGAGCAGTTTTTACTATCTATGCGTCCAGATAAAATGCGTACAGTATCTGTTGCAAATGCGACAGATGCAAATGTTTTGTTATCGTTGCAAACTGCGCATAAAATGGGTTTTGTAAATGCGATTTTGTGTGGCGATGAAAAAGAAATCAAATCAGTTGCAGACGAAAATAATATTGATATATCAATGTTTGAAATCGTGCATTGCGATGATGAATTGGCATCTGCAAATATGGCTGTATCTCTTATTCGTGATGGTCGTGCAGATATTTTAATGAAGGGTTTAATTCATACTGCTGATATTTTGCGTGCTGTACTAAATCGCGAAACGGGTATTCGTAGTAACGGTATTTTGTCGCATGTTTCTGTTTTGTATTCGCCAAAATTACAACGCAGATTATTTTTAACAGATATTGCAATGGTTATGTACCCAGACTTGGATAAAAAGATTCAGTTGGTAAAAAATGCCGTGTCTTTGGCGCGTCATATGGGGGTGCAAAAACCATTGGTTGCACCGCTTTGTGCTGTTGAAACATTAAATCCTGCAATGCAGGCCACAGTTGATGCAGACATACTGCAGAAAATGAATACAAACGGTGAAATTTCAGATTGTGTTATCAGTGGACCGATTTCTTTTGATATCGCCGTATCAAGGAATGCGGCCAGAATAAAACAATATTCTGGTCCAATCCAAGGCGATGCAGATATTTTACTGTTTGATAATATCGAAGCTGGTAATAATACAATAAAAGCAATGGTTCAATTTGGCGATTGGATTTTTGGCGGTGTTATTATTGGTGCAAACGCGCCAGTAATTGTAAATTCACGTTCAGATAGTGATATTTCCAAGTTATTTTCAATCGCATGCGCATGCAGTATGTAAAAAACAAAAAAATCCACAATTTTGTGGATTTTTTTCTTGCTTTTATGTGATATCTGCCCCACAATCTTGGGGCATTTTTTAATTAAACGCAAGGAGAAACCATGAGTAATAAATGGGTATATACTTTCGGTAATGGTCAGGCCGAAGGTCAGGCAGATATGAAAAATCTGCTGGGTGGCAAAGGTGCAAACTTGGCCGAAATGAACTTGGTTGGTCTGCCAGTTCCTGCTGGATTCACAGTTACAACCGATGTTTGTGTATATTACTATGCAAATAATCAAACATATCCAGCTGATTTGATGGATCAAGTACGCAGTGGTATTGCACATGTTGAATCA
>JAZRAD010000044.1:0-2360 GCA_045634405.1 Candidatus Enterousia sp. | reverse complement strand
AATAACAGATGGAAGGTCACAAAATGAAAATTAAAAAAGGCGACGAAGTCGTAGTTATTTCGGGAAAATATAAAGGCGTCAAAGGCAAAGTTCTGGAAGCACGCCCATCCGAATCACGTGTTGTAGTTGAAGGTGTTAACCGTCATAAATGGCACGTTAAACCAACACAAGAACAACCAGGTCACATCATTGACCGCGAAGCACCTGTTCATGTATCTAATGTTGCATTGGTTGATCCAAAAACAAAGAAAGCAACACGCGTTGGATATAAAATGAACGATGGTAAAAAAGTTCGCGTTGCAAAAAAATCTGGTGCGGAAATATAAATAAAAAGTAAATTGTTGCCCGCTGTTACGGGAACACAACATAAGGAAAAAAGAAATGCAAAGCAGATTGCGTGAAATTTATGAAAAAGAAATTGTACCTGAATTGGTAAAAGAATTCGGTTACACAAATGCATTGGCAGTTCCAAAACTGACCAAAATCGTTTTAAACATGGGTGTTGGCGAAGCTGTATCTGATAAAAAGAAATTAGATGCTGCTGTTGCTGACTTGACAGCGATTGCTGCCCAGAAATCAGTTGTTACATGTGCAAAAAAATCAATTGCAACATATCGTTTGCGCGAAGGTCAACCTATTGGTACAAAGGTTACATTGCGTGGTAAAAGAATGTATGATTTCTTGGATAAATTGATTACTGTTGCATTGCCACGTGTAAAAGACTTCCGTGGTCTGTCAAAATCAAAGTTTGATGGTCGTGGAAACTATGCTTTCGGCGTAAAAGAACATTTGATATTCCCAGAAATTTCTGTTGATAAAATTGATGCTATCCGTGGTATGGATATCGTCATCGCAACAACAGCAAAAACAGATGATGAAGCACGTGCATTGCTGACTAAAATCGGCTTGCCATTGGTTTTGAAATAATTAAAAAAGGTAAAAAAGATGGCTAAATTAGCGTTAATCAATAAACAACATAAACGTGAAAAGCTGGTTGCGCAGTATGCAAAAAAGCGTGAAACAATCAAGGCTAAAATGTCTGTAAATGCGACACCAGAAGAAAGAATTGAAGCAATGAAAAAGCTGGCAAAATTGCCACGTAATGCAAACCCAACACGTTTGCGTAATCGTTGCAGTGTTACAGGTCGTTCTCGCGGGTTCTCTCGTTTGTTCGGTCTGTGTCGTCAACAGGTTCGTACAATGGCAAGCGAAGGTAAATTGCCAGGCGTACGTAAATCTAGTTGGTAATATTTAACAAGTCAACTGTGGACAATGCAGTTGTAGAAAACAGTGCAGGGGGTTAAATCCCTGCGCGTGTTACAAGGAGTAAAAAAGATGTCACTATCACACCCAATCGGCGATATGGTTACCCGCATCCGTAACGGTCAAAACGCAGGTAAAGAAACAATCGTCGTTCCAAACAGCAAATTGCGTGCAGCAGTTTTGTCTGTATTAAAAGAAGAAGGCTTTATCGCTGATTTCCGCAAAGAACAAATTGATGAACATCGTTCAAATTTGGTCGTTGAATTGAAATATGTTGGCGGAAACGGTGCTATCCAAGAAATTTCAGTTGTATCTAAGCCAGGTCGCCGTGTTTATTCCGGCAGCGCAAAAATGCCAAAAGTATTAAATGGCTTGGGTATTGCAATCGTATCTACACCAAATGGCGTTATGACTGATCACAAGGCACGCTTGATGAACGTCGGTGGCGAAGTATTGTGCAAAGTTATATAATAAAGTGAGGATTGAATTATGTCTCGTGCAGGAAAATATCCAGTGAAACTGAGTGAAGGCGTTACAGTCGCAATTGCAGACAACGCTTTGGTCGTCAAAGGCCCAAAAGGTGAATTGAAATTACCTTTGGATACAAAAAATGCTGGCTTGGTTGATATCGTTATCGAAGAAGGTCAAGTCGTCATCAATCCAAAAGATGCAGAAGAAAAATCTTCACGTACAATGTGGGGCACAATGGCTCGCAATGTTCGTAATGCAGTAGAAGGCGTTTCAAAAGGTTTTGAAAAAGCTATGTATATGAAAGGTGTTGGTTATAAAGCATCTGTAAAGGGTAACCAGTTGGTTTTGATTGCAGGTTATTCACATGATGTTGTTATGGACATCCCAGCTGGCTTGACAGTTGTTATGGGTGACGCACCAACAGAATTTACTGTTAAAGGTATGGATAAATGCTTGGTTGGTCAATTTGCTGACAAAATCCACAAGGTTCGCAAAGCTGATCCATATAAAGGTAAAGGTATCTTCTATAAGGGCGAAAGAATCCGCCGCAAAGAAGGTAAGAAGAAATAATAACTAACTTTGATTTCCGCTGTTACGGAAATCGGAAAAAAGGAAAATAAAATGTT
>JAZRAD010000043.1:0-3140 GCA_045634405.1 Candidatus Enterousia sp. | reverse complement strand
CGCGAATTGTATAAATCAAATGGTTTTTCAGAAATTGGTGTTCGTGCCGGTTATTATGATGGCATAGACGCAATTATGATGAAAAAAGATTTGTCTGTATAGTATTTATAATTTTTTATAAATTTTATCTTGAAACTGATTAAATAAAAATATAAACTGTATCTGCACACGTCGGGGATATGGCGGAATGGTAGACGCTGAGGACTTAAAATCCTTTGATCATTGCGATCGTGTGGGTTCAAGTCCCACTATCCCCACCACAAATAAAAACCGCCGTTTGGCGGTTGTTTTATTGCTTATGTTCTTTTTTATTTTCTGGGTTTAGTAGTTGGTTTAACAATTTCATTACTTTTGTACGGTCTTTGTCAGTTGGCAAATCCCAATACATATTTATTAGGCGTAACGATTCGTTTTTGCCCAGTGGATCATCTGATGCCTGGTCGCTGACATAGTGTTTTGGCAGGCGGCCGTTGCGTTGTTCGTGGTCAATGTATCCAGGTAGTCCTGAAAAGAAAAACGAAATCGGGGTTTGTAATGCGACACTAAGTTCAAATAATCGTGACGCAGATATACGATTTGTTGCATATTCATACTTTTGCAACTGTTGAAAAGTTACATTGCACAGTTCTGCAACATCTTTTTGTGACATACTTAGCATAATACGACGTAGTTGCAGCCTTTGCCCAATGTGTTCGTCAATTGGTCCGGTTAGATTTGGTTTTCCGCTCATGTTCCACACCCTTTGGTTAGTTGTTTAATATATACAATATTTTCTTTTGTTTTTGCAATTGAAAAACACTTGTGATACCCTGTGTTGCAGAATTAAAACAAAGGAAGAAAGTATGAATAAACCATTGGTTTTGTGTATTATGGATGGTGTTGGTATAAATTCAGATGTAAATTATAATGCCGTCGCACAGGCAAATATGCCATATTTTAATGAATTATTAGAAAAATACCCTCATTCTATGATAGATGCCAGTGGTGTTGCTGTCGGTTTGCCAGATGGTGTTATGGGCAATTCAGAAGTTGGACACATAACAATCGGTGCAGGACGTGTTGTAAATCAGTTCTTGCGTCGCTTTCAGTTGGAAAACTGGGACAAGAATTCACAATTACAAAAATTTATTCACTCTGTTCAAAGCAAGGGTGGTATCGTACACTTTGCTGGCTTGATGTCTGATGGTCGTGTGCATTCTGATATAAACGATATGCTGGTTATTGTAAAATATGTTTTAAGCAAAGGTTTGCGTGTGTGTTTGCACTTTGTTGCAGATGGTCGTGATACGCCACCACAATCTGCAGGAAAATATTTGGATTTAATTAAATCTGCATTGAAAACAGAATTGGCTGACGGGTGTGTGTTCTTTGGTACAATTTCTGGGCGTTATTATACAATGGACAGAAATAATAATACAGACAGAACGGCCTTGGCATTTGATGCAATTGCAAACGCAAAATCAGAATATACCTTTGATAATATTGATGATGCGTTAAGTGCTGCATACAAACGTGGTGAAACAGATGAATTTATTAAACCAACTGTGATAAATGGCGATATGCCGATTACAGATAAAGACGGATTTATATTTGGAAACTATCGCAGCGATCGTGCCAGACAAATTATGCGCGAAATAGTTAAAACAGGTGCTGAAATTCTGTGCTTTTCGCAATATGGCGAAGGTTTAAACGAGGTCTGCCCTGCACTGTTGCCTGATGAAACAATTCAAAATACTTTGGGTGATGTATTGGAACAGAATGGTTTGTCACAGTTGCGTATTGCAGAAACGGAAAAGTATAATCATGTAACATACTTTTTTGATGCAGAAAGAAATGTTGATTTTAATGGTGGAAAAAAAGTTTTAATTGCATCACCAGATGTCGCGACATTTGATTTAAAGCCAGAAATGTCTGCTGTGGAAATTACAGATGCGTTGTTGCCAGCTTTGAAAGACTTTGATGTTGTTATATTGAATTATGCCAATGGTGATATGGTTGGACATACTGGAAATATGGATGCTGCAATTACTGCGATGGAAACATTGGATGTACAGTTGTCACGCTTGGTGCCGGCGGTATTGGATTTAGGCGGTATAGTTTTAATAACAGCAGACCACGGCAATGCAGAACAAATGATGGATGTTGTAAATGGTACCCCATGGACTGCGCATACGACAAATCCAGTAAATTTGATTATTGTAGGTGGTGGTATTAAATCTGTTCGCGATGGCGGTTTGGCAGATATTGCGCCAACAATGTTAAAGATACTGGGAATCGTACAACCAAAAGATATGACAGGACACAGTTTGATATAAAAAACCGGCAATTGCCGGTTTATTTTTTTCTGCGAATATTAAAAAAATCTTTTAATAACTGGGCGGATTCGTTGGCGTATTCTGACATATGATGAACGGCCGGTTTCCACAGGTGTTTATCAGTTTCATAAATGCGGGCGTTTGATGTTATGCCACCGCCTTTTTCATCTGTTGCAGCAAAATAAACATTGTTTATGCGTGCCAATGATATTGCTGTTGCGCACATTGCGCATGGTTCTAATGATACATAAATATCGCAGCCGTCTAAAAACTTTGTTCCCAGTTTTTTGCAAGCGCGATTTATTGCGACTATTTCTGCGTGCAGTGTTGGATTTTTTCGCATTTGTACCTGATTTTCACCGCGTGCAATAATTTTGCCGTCACGAACAATGACTGCACCGATTGGTACATCGTCGTGTGAAAAAGCGCGTTTTGCTAAAACAATAGCTTGATTCATAAATTTCATACTTTATACTTTACTGTATGGATTCTAAATTGCAAATTATTTCTGGTATATATCGTGGCAGAAAATTAAATCTGCCGGTTGATGCGCGTCCGACACAAAATTTGGCACGAATTGCGTTGTTTAATATGCTGGAAGGTATAATTGTTGACCCATATGCGCCAATGGTTGTTTGGGATGCGTTTGCAGGCAGTGGTTCTTTGGGAATTGAATGTTTGTCACGATACTCGCAGTCACAAGTTTTGTTTACAGATGTTGCATATAAATCTATAGAGACAGTACGTAGTAACTTGGCTGCATTGACTGTTGGCAGTCGTGCAAAGACGTTTCAAGCTGACGCAATTGCTTCTATTCAACAATGG
>JAZRAD010000042.1:0-1849 GCA_045634405.1 Candidatus Enterousia sp. | reverse complement strand
CATTGGGCGATATTTCTTCGACAAATGGAATCATCTTGGTTGCATCCCCAATTGCGATTGGCAATACCCCAGACGCCATCGGGTCCAGTGTGCCAATATGTCCGAATTTTTTTGTTCCGATCATTCGTGCAATTTTACCACCGGCTGTTCTTGAAAACAGCCCCGAATCCTTGTCCAAGATAACCCAACCCGATTTCATTTTATTTTACCCTATCTAGTCGAGTTTTTGAGTGTGTTACAGTTTTGATAAATTGGTCTAATCGTGAATTTTCTTCGCGTCCACGTACCGGGTGTATTTGTTCCAGTGTTTTGTTATTTATCACATAATTGTTTTTATCAATTGTATATGTTTCGTGCAGTTCTTCGGAAAGCGTTGCAGGGAAATGTGGAACAGTAACTTTTATCTTATCTGAATTTGGAATCTGTTCAACTTTTTCGCCAATATAAAAAATGAAGTCGTTATTAGGATTATCTCCAAAGACACATGGTATTTTTAACCCCAGTTCAAATTCAAAGATAACCTCGGCCGATAAAGCAAAACGCTTTTCTGTGCCACGCGATACATCATATGCTCTGCCATCGGTGTCATATTTACGCAAAAAATCAAAGTGTTTTATATGGTTACACAACCCATCGGATGTAAAATAAACCTTGTTCTCTTTACCGTTAAACGGTTTAAAAATATATTTTATATCAGACATAATAACTCCTCTTATTACCCGAACAGATTTAATTGTGGTGGCAGTTCGTCGCAAACATTATTCTTTTTGCGCGGCATTGGTTTTGGCGCACTTTGCATTGGTACAGACATTTCATTATTTTCCAATGCTGCCAAGACGCATTCTGCACGCGCGACCACAGATGTTGGCATACCTGCCATCTTTGCCACCTGAATACCATACGAACGATTTGCGACACCTGATACAATCTTGTGCATAAATATAATTTCGTTGTTGTGTTCACGTACATCAATTGTCAGACACGATACGTTGTTCAAATACCCGTTTAATACCAACCCAGTCAGTTCATGATAATGTGTTGCGAACAGTGTGCGTGGACATAATTTGTTCAGGTATTCTAATACCGCCTGGGCAATTGCCATACCGTCATATGTGGCGGTACCACGACCAATTTCATCAAATATGATAAATGAACGATTTGTTGCACGATTTAATATGTTGGCGGTTTCGCTCATCTCTACCATAAACGTTGATTGTCCGGCTGCCAGATTATCGGATGCACCAACACGACTGAATAATTGGTCGCATACGCCGATTGTTGCGCGTTCTGCAGGCACAAATGACCCCATGTGCGCCAACACGACAATAATTGCATTTTGACGCAAGTATGTTGATTTACCGGCCATATTTGGCCCCGTCAACAGTGCAATTGGGTTTGTGTTCAAATTGCAATCGTTTTTAACAAAGTTATCGCCACTTTTGCGTAATACAGCCTCTATCACAGGGTGGCGACCACCAACAATATCAAACGCACAGTCGTCTGTCATATTTGGACGAACCCAAGAATATTTATCACTAACCGCAGTCAACGCGCACCAAACATCTGCGTCCGCCAATAAATCAGCAGTGGCCAGCAGGTCATCTGCCACGTTGCGAATTGTTTCAATAAATTCATTTATGATTTCTGATTCAATACCTGCGGCTTTTTCTGCGGCGCTGCGAATATTATTGTCCAGTTCAATCAAGCGTTCTGTTGTAAAACGCAGATTACCCGCCATTGTTTGTCTGTGAATAAAACCAGAATTTGGTGCCATCATTGGTTCTGCACGGGCGGCAGGTACTTCTATAAAATATCCCAGAATATTATTGTATTTTATTTTTAATGTATT
>JAZRAD010000041.1:0-2579 GCA_045634405.1 Candidatus Enterousia sp. | reverse complement strand
GCGTTTTAGTTAAACCAATTTGCAAAAATTGTTCGCGTAATTTTTCATCATCATACAAATCATTTGTTGGATATTCAGATGCGTTTTCAGGAACACCAATTGCACGATTGAATTTTTTTCGTACTTCATCTGTTGCGTTTTCATTTGGCACAGAAATCATCGCACCCATTTTCTTTTCCAGTTCTGTATATGATTTTATCAAGGATTCTGAATTTAATGTTCGATCTTCGTTTAAAAATTTTTCTGGTATGTTATCCATTACTTTTCCTTTTTTGTTTCGTTTGATTTACGCAAGAAATAAATTCCACCAAGTGTAAAAATTGTTTGTAATGTGGCAAAGACATCTGCATCACCAACCAGATATGCCGCCACAGCTGACAAGATACCAGCACCAGAAATTATGTATGTGCGATATCCAGACAGCCAACCACCTTTGATTATTCTTTTCATTTAAAAACCACTTATAAATAAAATAAGATTCCATCAATATCTGCGATATATCCACGTGCAATTGCCCAGTCTGGAATAACATCTGCATGATGAAATCGTGTTGCGCCACAACACATATCAGGTAATCCACCACACAGCATTCGTTGTGCCACACGCAGACACATTTGAAAACTGCGACTGGATGCAGGCACACAATCTGTTTTTACATTTGGAAATAACGTTTTGTCAGAAACAACATCTAAAATATCACGCTGATATTTATCCGAGATATTTTTTATCATAGATGTCATGGCTTCAACAACTTGTAATGATGACGCGCCTGTTTGTTCATGTACGGTTCTGGCAATACGATATGCCAATGTTGCAAACATGTCTGTGTTTTTTATCAATGTCAATTGCATGTTTTCACCTTTGGTAAAAAAAATCCCCACGCAATGCGATGGGGAATAAAAAAACCACACAATCGTGTGGATAGAATCTGTGCTGTTGAGGTGGTATATATTATCATATTTTGCATTAAAAGTCAAGAGCATTTTTGCAAACCCGCGGATTTCCAAGACTTTTACAAGCTTATTTCATCACCATACACCAATAAATATCTGGTACCACGACGCAAAACCAATGCACCATTTTCATTTATACCGACCAGTTCTGCCATTTCACCCTGATATTTTACAGGCTTGTTTATACAGGCCGCCAACTCTGTCCATCTGGCACGCACAGCACGAAAGTCTGAACGACGCCATTTATCAACATTTTTCATCAGACGATTTAACAATTCATTCATTGGAATTTCAGAATAGTTATCTAGCTTTGTCGTCTTGTATTTATCAACTGTCGGATTAGAATTTACATTTATACCAATTCCAACAACAACGAATCGCCCTGTGTATTCAATCAATATGCCAGCAATCTTTTTATTATCAACCAAGATATCATTTGGCCACTTGATTGTTGGATGCACACCAAACGACGCAATTGTTTCCGCAACTGCAACTGCAATTGAATAAGACAACCGCGCATCACGTTCTGGGCATTCAAAAATAAAACTGACATAAATATTACCATGATGTGACACCCAGGTTCTGCGATAACGACCGCGCCCAGCCGACTGTGCCGCCGCCAGTATTACTGTTTTATCTGTGGCACGCCCAGCATTTATCAATTCATGTGCATAGTCTTGGGTACTGGGAATTTTATCAAAAGATATCAGTTTATAGTTTGCCAATTGAATACACCCCATTGTTGTTTTGAATAAAATCACGACCATACATACGACGCAACTGATATATCGCAGTATCAACCGTATGTGTTGACGCATCAGGCGCATATCCCAACGCGTTTTTTAATTCCAATGCCGTCATACCGCCTGACTTATAAAGCCATACGACAATTCGTGCCTGTAATTGTGGCAAAGTTACATTTTTTCCAAAGATTTTGACCAAATCGGCACTTAAATCCGCAGCATTTAATATCAAAGACTTTAATTCCATAGGGCTGATTACATCAGTAATATTAAAATCGTCAAAGTTTATATCTGTTGCGGTTGGTGCGTCCAAAACAGTCGCCCCAAAATCACCCAGTATTTGTCGCCATACAGTATCTGATGCATAAATACGAATACCTGATAACATATCTATATGGTAAAATATATCAGATAAATTGTCCAACAAAAAAACCACAACTGACCGAATCCGTTGTGGTTTGTGGGGTGTAGGCCCGTTGCACCTTATTCGCGTCCATTATCTGGGACTGAATCTATAAACTTGGTAAAGTCTTGGATTCTGGCGCCCGTGGACGACAAAATTTTAGAAATACTGTTTGTTGACGGCCAACGCGGTTGTCCTTCTTTGGACCAACGTTTACTTTTATTAAAGGTTGTTGGATCCAGACCACTGCACTTTGCCAAGCCCGAACAAGACATTCCATGTTCTGTCGCAAACTTTTCTATGGCACTCCACACGTCATCATGTGTCATTTTTCTCTCCCATGTTTTTACATCAGAATGTTAATTTTTTTCTAATGCATACCGATTTTATTCCACGCACCGCCATATTTACAACAAGTAGCATTTCCTAGGAATCCGGGCGTTTCAGCAGGAAACAATCTAAAAAAATCACATACTAAAA
>JAZRAD010000040.1:0-3990 GCA_045634405.1 Candidatus Enterousia sp. | reverse complement strand
TATCAAAGAATTCTTTTGATTCTGCCATTTTTATTTTCCGTTGCTGACATTCAAATTCTGTGTTTCACCATCTGAATTAACAAAAACAACACCATCATCAAGCGATATAGATTTCACAGTCCAACCATCTAACTTTTTACCAACACTAATACGTTTTGTCTGCCCCGAAGACAAATCAGCAACAGTTGCCTGCAATTGATTTCCAGCACCAATAACATTTACCAAGCGATAACTTTTTGAAATATCGCTTCCACTTGATGGTGCAGCGGATGATTTTGAACTGCTATAAGACACAGCCGGTGCTTTTTCTTCTTTTGATTCAGCCAACAACGCTTCTTTTTCACGTTCAAGACGAACAGCTTCGGCTTCTAACTTTGCTTTTTGTGTTTCAAATTCTTGCTGTTGTTGTTCTGCACGACCAGACAAAGTATCTATTTCCATATGCAGTTTTATTTTTTCCGCAGCCAATCTGTCCAGTTCCAAATCTAACTGTGCACGTTCTTTTTCCAACTGCATTAAAACTTTTTCTTGTTCTAAATCTGTTATTTGTTGGAACAAAGAACCCTGTGGATCATAACCCGCGATTGCATCTGCAGACGTTTGTTCCATATCTTCAACAGCAACAACCAAGTCTTCTTGTGCAAAAGAATTAAAAGACATTGAACACAAAATCAGACCAAATAAAACAAATTTACTATTTCGCATAGATTATCACCTCATAGTTCCAAAAACGTGACGCAGCATCCCACGCACAATTGATTAAATAAACACCACCAAAATCGTCGAACACCCGCATAAATTGATCAGGAGTCAATTTTGATTGAGTTTGAATTTCAACAATATTTACATTTACAGTATCAATACCATTTGTAATAGTATCGAACACCATCTGCGTTTCTATTTCTGTATCAATTGCCTGAAAAGCAGATGTTATATCACGAACAACAGTCTGCGCATCACGTTCATCTTGCGAAGATACAGCTGGCAAACTTGGCAACTTCGCTTGAACACGCAACGTATCAGAATTGATTTCTTGGACAAACACCCCTGGCATTAAATTTGTTGCAACATTATAAAATTCATCTAATGTTCCAAAACTGCGTTTAAATTCAACAATTGCATGTGATTCATTACATTCTACAAAGGTCTGATTCCAACCAGATATCGGTTGCATTAAGAACGCAATTGCATTATAACACAAAACCGCCCTAGCCTGAACATCTGGTAATAATTCATACGGCATAACAATTGGTTCTGGTGGCAATTGTTTTTTTATTTCAAATTGTTGATCTAATTCTTTATTTTTTTCTTCTATTTGTCTTTTATATTCTGCAACCAATTCTGGATCCAACTCGTTCACATTTGGTCGTGGTGATACAGCAGTTTTAATAGAATCAAAAAATATTGCACCAAACAAAATCACAAACAACACAATTAACACAACAGAAAACACACCTGAACGCAGATAGCTTATTTGATGTAAACGCACACCATTACGCACACCCAAAACATCTTCTAAATTACTATCTACTGCACGTGGCATACCCCAAGACCCAGGCGCAAAAAACGCACCCCAATCTGGAATTTCTGATAATTTTACATATTCTGTACGCGCATCATCTTCGGAATTAAATAATTTATCTTGCAGAATAATACCATTTCTGGCTGCAACCAGATAAAACTGTTTTTCCACAGCAAACACAGCCAAAAAAGATGTATATTCTGAAAAAGCATCCATAACATCGGCAGCTGCCACACGCATTGCCACCCTATGTCCTAACTTTGTAGAACCCAGACCAATCATAGAACGATATTCAGTATATAAATTCGCCTTTTTATCAGTTCCACTGGCCAAAGAATGTGCATAAACACGTGCAGAAACCCCGACTTTTTCGGGTTGCCAAAACAGTCCAACTGCGTATTTTTTACGATTAATATTTAATATTTGACTTGCCAAGTAAATTCTCTCTCATAAGTACTTGTGATAAATTATAACATAAAATCCGAATTCAAGGCAAGCATGAAAGTGGTGAGCAGTTAGTGATTAGCGAAGAAAATAAAGATAATAATTTAGATACAAGTAGTGCCGGCAATGTAGTGTACAAATGCTACATGAATTGCCGACACCGCTTGTAGATGAATTATTATCAGCAAATATATAAAATAAATTAGAATGATTTAGATACGCACGAACCCGAAACCGTAGTGTACAGACGCTACATGAGGTTTCGGGTTCGTTCGTAGATGAATTATTATAATTTATTTACAGGGGCAATCATATACGTTGGCGACCAACACAAATGCCCTTTCTGGACCGAATACAACCCATTCGTTTGGCTTGGTGCGTTGTGATGTTATCCAGTATGCGTTACCAGGACGTGCCTGATCAACGATACGATTTTCAAGATAACGACGCGCATCGGCAACATCGTATACAGAAACTTCGGATTCTATTTTATACAAGAAAACACATTCTGTTGGTTCTGATGTCAGTTGAATAAGATTTTCACTGCCATTTTGATTTTTTATCATACCGCCACATGATGACAAGGCAAATAAAACTGTAAATAATGCAAATATCTTTTTCATATAAATCCCCCTACTTTATTCTGCATCAATTATATCATAATTTTCTGTATTGCTAAATAATTTTTTCAAAATCAGATTATTTAGTGCATGACTACCCTTATAAGATTCCAGATTTCCGCATATTATGCCACCACTTGTAAACATATCGCCAACTGCGTCTATTATTTTATGACGAACAAATTCGTCTGGCCAGATAAGTTCATTTAATGTCCCATCCCCAGAATCATTTAATGCAATTACATTATTTTCATTTGCACCGCGTCCCATACCGCGCTTTTTCAAGTATTCCCATTCGGAATATTTTCCGAAAGTTCTAGCGCGTGCAAAGTTTTTAATAAAATCTTGAACTGATTTTTTTGTACCGTTATAAGAATAAGAACAAGTCTGCGTTCCAATTATTTTTTCCGCATAAACCAATGTTGCAGAAATATTTAAAGACTTGCCATCGTTTGGTTCTAATTTTACAAAACCATCACTTTTACGACCAGAAATTTTATTAAAGAACCATATTTTCAATCTGACAAATTTTGGTAATTGTTTTAGAACCTCATTTGCATAAACAATCACAGGTTTTTTTACGATAATTTTTTTCATTTTTCCGTCTGTCACACCAACAGATTCAAACGCCTTGATAAATTCTGCGGCACTGCCGTCCAAGATTGGTGTTTCGGCACCGTCTATTTCAACAATCGCGCTGTCAATTCCCATCATAAAGAAAGCCGCCATCAAATGTTCAATTGTTTGAACATGTTCTGCATTCATTTTACCGATTGTAGTATTACGCATTTTTGTTTCGCCAACATTATCAAAACGCGCAGAAATTAAATCTGTTTCCGGCATATCAACGCGTCGCATAAAAATACCGTTTTTATCAGATGGTTTTATAACAATATTTACAGGCAATCCAGAATGAATCCCGACACCTGAAATTTTAACTTGCTCTTTTAGTGTTGGCATATTGTATTTTCTCCTTTAACCAATTATAGAAATTATTATCTAATACAGTATCCAAACGCGCATATTTAATTTTATCACGAATTTCAATTGGCAATCTGACCCAGTCTTTTTCAGTTGTGATTAACTTTGCTTTCTTTTTTTCTGCCAAAGATAATAATTCTTCGACATCTTGTTGTGTGTATTGATAGTGGTCTGGGAAAGCCCGTTTTGCCACAACATTTTTTAATGCGTTAAAGAACTTTTTTGGATATCCAATACCGGCAAACGCAACCAACTTTACATCTTCGTCATATGGCGACACAGTCTGATTTTTCGCATAAAATACAGGAATATTTTCTGGTAAAACAAAGTTCTTTTTTGGCTTTTTGTTTTTAATAACAATTATTGCATCTGCGTTTTTTAATGCTTTTTTTGTCTGACGCAAAGGACCTGCTGGTAATAAAA
>JAZRAD010000039.1:0-8920 GCA_045634405.1 Candidatus Enterousia sp. | reverse complement strand
TTGACACAATATACCTTTTAATTTATTTAATTATATCAATTTTTGGTCGGTCTGTAAACAACAAATAAACACCTTTTTTCATATTGTTTGGTGCTTGAATTTTCTTTTTTATCTGCTAGGATTTATCGCAGATAATTTTATACAAACAGGAAAAAACAATGAATATCGAACTTGGTAAAAATATAAGCCCACGTGAAATAGAAACAAAAATCCAGGAATTCTGGGATAAAAACGATTTTTGGGCTAACGATGTCGCGTCAAGTAAAACACCTTTTTGCGTAATGATGCCACCACCAAATGTTACTGGTAATTTGCATATGGGGCATGCGTTGGATAACGTTTTGACAGACATTATGTGCCGGTATAAGCGTATGGCTGGATTTGATGTATTGTGGCAGCCAGGAACTGACCACGCATCTATTGCGACCCAGTTGTTGGTTGAACGCGACCTGTCAAAGCGCGGCATAAATCCAAAAGCATTGACTTTGGATGAAAAGTTAAAAGCTGCATGGGATTGGACCAAGGAATATGGCGGTCAAATTATATCACAGTTACATACTTTGGGTGCAACGCCTGTATGGAAACGCGAAAGATTTACGATGGATGCCGGTTTGTCCAGAAACGTGTTAAAATTGTTTGTAAAAATGTACAACGAAGGTCTGATTTATCGTGATAAACGCTTGGTCAACTGGTGCCCAAAACAACAAACATCTGTTTCTGATTTGGAAATTGAAACACGTGAAGAACATGGTAAATTTTACTATTTCAACTATCAGTTGACAGACGGTGGTGTAATTGAAATTGCAACAACCAGACCTGAAACATTGTTTGGCGACCAGGCAATTGCTGTTCACCCTGAAAATGAAAAATTAAAACACTTGATTGGAAAGTATGCGATTATTCCGCTGACAGATATTAAAATTCCAATCATTGGTGACGTTCACGCAGACCCAGAAAAAGGTACAGGGGCTGTAAAAATTACACCTGCACACGACTTTGACGATTACGAGGTTGGCTTGCGTCACAATTTGACACCTGTTTGTATTTTAACCCCAGACGCCAAGTTAAATGACAACCCTGTTGTACCAGAAAAATATCGTGGTATGGACAGATATGTCGCACGCAAAGCAGTTCTGGAAGATATCGAAGCGGCAGGCCTATTGGTCAAAGTAGAAGACAAGGTTATTCCAACGCCATATTCAGAACGTGGCGGTGTTCCTGTTGAACCATATTTGACAGACCAGTGGTTTGTTGACGCAGAAAAGTTGGCAATCCCTGCGATAAAGGCGGTTGAAGAAGGCAAAATTAAATTCTTGCCAGAACATCGTTATAACTTGTTTATGTCATGGATGAAAAATATTCGTCCTTGGACAATTTCACGTCAATTGTGGTGGGGACATCAGATTCCTGCATGGTATGACGAAGAAGGTAATATCTATGTTGCAGAAACCGAAGAAGAAGCAATTAAATTATCTGGTGGTAAAAAACTGACCCAAGAAACAGATACTTTGGATACTTGGTTCTCGTCAGGTTTGTGGCCATTTTCAACATTAGGTTGGCCAGAAGATACTGCGGAATTAAAGAAATATTTCCCAACAGAATATCTGTGTACAGGTTCTGATCTTATATTCTTCTGGGTTGCGCGTATGATAATGATGTCTATTTACGCAACTGGCGAAGTTCCATTTAAAACAGTTTATATGCATGGTATGGTTGTTGACTCTAAGGGTAAAAAAATGTCCAAGAGTAAGGGCAACGGTACAGACCCAATGGATGCTGTAAACAAATTTAGTGTTGATGCTTTGCGTTATTGGATTGCAACTGCACCAATCGGAACAAATCTGCCTTATATCGAAGACGAAGTTAAACGTGGTTCTAAACTGTTGAACAAGTTATGGAATGCATCAAAGTATGTTTTGATGAATCTGACTGATTTTGAACCAGATTCTGCAAAATTTGTTCCTGTCAGCGAACGCTTTATCGAAGACAGATGGGTTTTGAACGAATTAAACAAGGCTGTTGCAGAAACACGCAAAAACTTGGACAAGTATTATAACTATAATGCTCGCAGCGCGATTGATACATTCTTCTGGGATATCTTCTGTGACCAGTATTTAGAATTTATCAAAGACCGTTTCTGGGCACCTGAAAAATACAGCGCGGAATCAAAACTGTCTGCACAATGGACATTGTACACAGTATTACGTGCGATACTTGGTTTGTATGCACCATTTATTCCATTTTTAACCGAAGAATTGTGGCAGCAAATCTATAAACCAACCGAAGGTGGCGAAACATTACATCTGACACAATATCCATCTGTAAATCCAGAATACGAAACAGATGTTGAACAGATGAATATTGCGCTGGAATTGTTGAAAAATGTTCGTGGTCTGCGTACAGAACGCAAGGTTGGAAATGGTGCAAAACTAGAAACTTTAACAATACCATCTGATACACCAAGTGTATTGCATGGCTTGATTAAATCTGCGGCCCGTGCAAATGAAATTGTATTGGGATATGCGCTGGATTTTGTCGTTATGCAAAATGTTCAGGGGTAATTGAAAATGACAGGTAAATTGGTCGAAACCAGAATTTTACAGGCATATCAGTGCGACAGATTTGGTTATGTTCGTCCCTTGATTTTGATGAACGAATTGCAATCTATTGCAGACAGGCATGCTGAAATTCTGGGTTGCGGCCGAACATACTGTTTGGAAAATAATATTGGCTGGGTTGTGCTGTATTATCTGGTCGATATTATTGAATTACCAGCCGAAGGCGAAGAACTTACTTTTATCACATGGCCATCGTGCCAAGACGCATTGCGCGCCACACGTGATTTTGAAATTCGTGGGGCTGATAATCGTTTAATGGTGCGCGCGACATCGCAATGGATTCTGATTGATATGGAACGCCGCAGACCATTACCATTGGCAAATCATTTATCGCCAGATGTTGTAACACCAATTCGTTCATATAACTGTGCGTTTGAAAAGTTCCCAGATTTTGAAACAAATAAAACACATATTATGAAATGTCGCTTTGATGACATTGATGTAAACCAACATATCAATAATGCGGTCTATGCGGTATGGGCAACAGAAAGTGTTGGTTTTAAATATCGTACACAACACAAATTAAAACAAATAAATATACAGTTTAAAAAAGAAGTAAATCCAGATATACCGGAAATACAAATTGATGTTGCGATTGATGGGTTGGTATCACGCCATAAAATAAAATCATGTGATACAGAAAACGCAATCGTTATCTGTCATTGGGAAGAAATATAAAAAAAGCCGGTGTTTGCCGGCTTTTTTTAATCTTTTTTCAAGAAATTTTCCAACCAATGATTATCAAAATTTAACTGTTTTACATCTTTGTTTGCCAACAGTTTCTTTTGTAATGGTATTGTTGTTTTTACACCGTCTATGACAAATTCGTCCAGCGCACGCGCGGCACGCATAATACATGCAGGTCTGTTTTGCGCGTGTATAACTAATTTTGCAATCATAGAATCGTATGTTGGTGGAATTGTATATCCTGTGTAAACAGCACTATCCACGCGTACACCCATGCCACCAGATGGTGCATACAGTGTAATTGTGCCAGGATTTGGAATAAATGTTTCTGGGTCTTCTGCATTTATACGAAATTCAATTGCATGACCGTTTGGAATAACATTTGATTGTGTGTACCCCAACTTTTCACCGGCCGCAACACGAATTTGTTCACGAACCAAATCAACACCATAAACCATTTCTGTTACAGGATGTTCAACCTGCAATCTGGTGTTCATTTCCAAGAAATAGAATTTACCGTCTTCGAACATAAATTCAAAAGTACCAGCATTTGTATAACCCATCTTTTTCGCAGCAGATTTACAAATTTCAATCATATCATCGCGTTGTTTTTGTGATAATGCTGCGGCTGGGCATTCTTCCATAACCTTTTGATTACGTCTTTGCAGCGAACAATCACGTTCACCAAATATAACAACATTGCCGTGTTTATCGCCCAAGACCTGAAATTCAATATGGCGTGGATGTAACAACAGTTTTTCCATATACAGCGTATCATCACCAAATGCAGATTTAGATTCATTCTTGGTCAGTTGATATGCCTCTGCCATCTCTGACGCGTTCATAACAGGTCGCATACCACGACCACCGCCACCCGCAGATGCTTTTAACATAACAGGATAACCAATTTGTTCTGCAACTTCTAATGCGTGTTCTAATGAATTTAATTCGCCATCAGACCCTGGAACAACTGGTAAACCACATTCAATAGCGGTCTTTTTAGCATTAACCTTGTCACCCATTTTTGTAATCATTTCTGGCGATGGTCCAATCCAAATCATACCGTGTTGTTCAACCTTGTGTGCAAAGTCTGCGCGTTCAGATAAGAATCCATAACCTGGGTGAATAGCGTCTGCATTTGTAAGTAATGCCGCAGTCAATATTGCAGACTCATTCAAATAAGAATCACGTGCAGGTGCCGGTCCAATACATACAGATTCATCAGCCAATTGTACATGCATTGCGTCCCTGTCCGCAGTTGAATATATTGCAACAGTACGAATACCCATATCACGACATGCACGAATGATACGCAGTGCAATTTCACCGCGATTGGCAATTAAAACTTTTTTTATTTGTGGCATAGTTTTTTATTCAATAACAATTAAAGGTTGTTCAAATTCAACCGCAGCCCCATCTGTTACCAAGATTTCTTTGACAACACCGTCTTTATCGGCCTTGATTGGGTTAAATGTTTTCATTGCTTCGACCAATGCGACTGTATCCCCTGCTTTGACAGAACTGCCCACAGAAACAAAAGTATCTGCACCTGGTTCTGGTGCAAGGTAGACAACACCAACCATTGGTGATTTCAATGCGTTTACGTTTTGAACTTTTTGTGCACAATGTGCAGTTGTTGTTTTTACATCTGTCGCAGGTACTGTAACCGCAGCAGCAACTTGTTGTTTAGAAAGGTGAATATGTTTACGATAAACACCAAATAAAAATTGACGTTCTAGCTTCAATTCTGTAATCCCCATATCATCCATGATTTTAGACATCGATTCAACGGTTGCACGAAAAGACATTTTTATCCCTTTTTGTTTTATTTCGTATTTATTAAATTCTACCACATTAGATTGCTTTGTCAAGGCACAGGGTCGTATCCACAACCGCCACCAGGTCTGCATCGTCCAATGCGTTTGATTCCCATGTATACGCCACGTAATGTGCCATATTTTTCAATTGCTTGCTTTGTGTATTCACTGCAAGTTGGTGTAAATCTGCATGCGCATCTGCCACCAATAAAAGGCGATATTGCAAATTGATACATTCGTACCATAAAAATAGCAATTTTTTTAAGCATTGATTTCTTGTTTACGCAGATAATGTAACGCTTTGCGCATGGCTTCGCGTCCAGAATCACGGTCTGCATTTAAAATATCGCGTCTGATTACGAAAATATAATCCCAATCATCACGCATCATTTTTTCATTATGTTCAATCCAGTCGCGTATTAATCTTTTTGCGCGATTTCTGTCAACAGCATGTTTAAAAGTCTTTTTAGTCACAATCAGACCAAAACGTGCATCATCAGGGTACTTTGCAGGTTTTGCACGTACCAGAAAAAAAGCACTGCGTGCCGTTGGGTCGTTATCCCTTGCAGCAAAGTCTGAATGATTTTTTATTGTATCTCGTATCATAGTGATGCTTATAATAGCATAATATCAGATAAATCAAATAAATTTGTGCGGACGCCTTGATTTTTTGACTATCGTGATTTATAGTTCAAAAAAATCAAAATTTATGTGGGGTTAAATATGTATAATTGGCTGATGAAGTTCTTTTCTGCAGACATGGCGATTGACCTGGGAACTGCAAACACATTGATTTATGTCAAGGGACGCGGAATTGTATTGAATGAACCATCTGTTGTTGCGGTATCTGAAAACCGCCTGATTGGTCGCAAGGAAATCTTGGCCGTCGGGACCGAGGCAAAACAAATGTTCGGTCGTACACCTGGAACTATTTCTGCGGTTCGTCCATTGCGTGATGGTGTTATCGCAGACTTTGAAGTTGCCGAAGAAATGATTAAATATTTTATTCGCAAGGTTCATCATCGCAGTCCATTGGCGGCACCATTGATTATTATTTGCGTACCATCATGTGCAACACAGGTGGAACGTCGTGCTATCCAAGAAGCAGCTGATGCGGCTGGTGCGCGCAAGGTTTATATTGTTGAAGAATCAACAGCTGCTGCGATTGGTGCAGGTCTGCCTGTTGAAAAACCAATTGGTTCAATGGTATTAGACATTGGTGGCGGCACGACCGAGGTTGCAGTTATGTCATTGGGCGGTATTGTTTATTCAAATGCTGTGCGTACTGCTGGCGACCAGATGGATGTTGATATTATTGACTTTGTACGCAAGTCCAAGAATTTGTTGATTGGTGAAAATACTGCCGAAGAAATCAAGAAAAAGATTGGTAACGCAATTGCACCAAAAGATAAAGACAAAGAACTGACAATGAAGATAAAGGGTCGTGATTTAATGTCTGGCACCCCACGCGAAGCAGTTGTTACAGAATCACAAATTGCATCTGCATTGGCACAAACAGTGTCCAAGATTGTAAATACTGTACATCAGGCATTGGAATTGACACCACCAGAATTATCTGCGGACATTGCCGACTTTGGTATTGCGATGACAGGTGGCGGCTCATTATTGCGTGGTTTGGATACTGCAATCCGTATGGCCACAGGTTTGCCAGTGTTCTTGGTTGATAATCCATTGGCATGTGTTGCATGTGGCAGTGGTAAAATGTTATCTAATCTGGACAAGAACAAACACGTTCTGCAAACAATGTATTAAAAAAGCCGGTATTTACCGGCTTTTTTTATGAACAAACATTGCACCTAGGGATGTGGGTTCGGGTTTCGTAGAAAGTCCGTTTGTTGTCATGCAGTGTCTGTGCTAGACATTCTATATTATTTTATTTGTTTTTACAATCGGTACTTTTTCCTGTATACGGGCAATACCTTGCCACAGGGCAATTTTCACATTTTGGACGAAGTGCGCTGCACACATATCGGCCATGCAAAACCATAACATGATTTACAATTGAATGATATTTTTTTGGGATTTTTTTTAATAATTTTTCTTCAACTTTTTCTGGTGTATTATCTGCGTCGCCCACCCATCCATATCTGTGTGCGTTGCGAAATACGTGTGTATCAACACCAATGTTTGGCGCGTTCCATAAAACATTACACACAACATTTGCAGTCTTTTGACCAATCCCCGGCAAAGTCATCAAAGCGTCACGGTTATGATATTTTTCTGAAAATGTATCTGATATATTTTCTTCAATCAGTTTTTGTGCCAAGGCTATAATATTTTTCGCCTTGTTATTAAAGAAAGATATAACACGAATATGTTCTTTTAAACCGTCCAGCCCCAGTTCCAGCATTTTTTGTGGTGTTGGTGCGATTTCAAACAGGTGTGGTGTAACCTCGTTAACTTTTTTATCGGTTGCCTGTGCAGACAAAATCACCGCCACAGCAAAATTAAATTCGTTTGTATGATACAGTTCTGACCGTATAGACATATCAACAGTCGGAACAACCAAATCAAAATATTGCTGTGGTGTCATATATTTTACATCCCTTGGACTATCTGTTTAAGTTGATATATTATATTATCGTTTTGCTTTTTTTGTTCCAGAAAATGAGAAATCAACAGCTCCATTTCTGGTGTCGGGTTTAGTTCTTTCTTATAAGGACAATCTTTGGAATAACTGCATTCGCCAGTTTTAGAACAATGATTGCAATCGTACGAAAAAGTTATGCAATAATGTGCCATTTATTTTACCAACGTTTTACAATTTTAAATTTAGGGTTTTCTGATAAGAACTTTTCAAAAGATGTTTTGCACAAAATTTCACAACCCTGTTCACAATTTTTATATGCTTCTTGTGCAGTGTTTTGTGTGAATTCTGTATGTTTAACACCTGTCATATCCAACCACACAGGTTCTGTGTTTTCATTATCTGATATCATACAAAAACACTGGGAAAAATATTTTTCCGTTACGCCATTGACGTATATTGATCGTGCTTCTGCGCATTTGTGAGTTACAACAAAATTTGGTTGATTGGTTGTTTTTGTTTGTTTTGATGGCAAGAAATAAAACATGGTACCAATCACACAAAATGCACAAACGACAAATAACAATTTTTTTGTCATACTAAATTCCTTTTTATTTTTGATTTTGTTTTAATTCTTCAATTTCTTTTTGTAATTTTGCTTTTTCTTTTTTTAGTTTATCAATATCCATATGAACATATTGTATCAATCGTGTAACCAGTTCTGTTTCAGGGGTTACATACATCTGATAGTCGCAAGTTGTCGGTTCTTCACGACCTTGCAGAAATTGAACAATTGTGCATTTTCCACCAGGTGCTTGATATGGGCAAAATGTATCAACGTGTGTGCAATATAAATTGTCTGGATATACTTTTACTGGTTCGGAACGTGTCATTATTTGACGTGGTTTATCACTGCGTGCAGTATATAAATACTTTGCAAAAAATTGCAAATTTTCGTTTTCAACAACAACATCTTGTTCGCAATGACGGGTTTCTCCATTTTCGTTTATCATTCCGTTTGATATACAAAGCCCATTAAAAGTTTTATTTGGGCATTTATAGCCAATTTTCCCACAAAAAATACAATTCTTTTTTGACATTTATTTTACCTTTTCTTGTGTTGAATATGTAAGGCATGCATACGTTCTTTGTTGTGCGTTATATAAATCGCGTACGATACAAAGTGTTAAATTATTCGCACATTTTGTACCACGATTAAACGGACAAATTGTGTTTATGCATGCCATATA
>JAZRAD010000038.1:0-8504 GCA_045634405.1 Candidatus Enterousia sp. | reverse complement strand
CAAGTTATGATGATAACAGGCGACATTCTGGAAACAGCCCGTGCAATTGCGATTGATTGTGGAATTATCGAAACAGATTCTGACATTGCAATCACAGCCAGCGAATTTGATAAAATGTCAGACGATAAAATCAAAGGCATTTTACCAAACATCAAGGTTATCGCGCGTGCCACCCCTGGCACCAAATTGCGACTGGTTAAATTGGCACAATCTGTGGGGCTGTGTATCGGAATGTGTGGGGATGGCACAAACGATGCCCCTGCCCTGAAACGTGCAGATGTCGGATTCGCAATGGGCGACGGCACAGATGTATGCAAAGAATCCAGCGACATTATCATCACAGACAATAACTTTTTGTCTATTGCGAACTGTATTTTGCTGGGTCGCACATTTGTACACAATGTTGTAAATTTCTTGAAATTCCAATTACCAATAAACTTTACATTGGTCGTATTAAGTATTCTGTTCCCAGTTCTGTTTGGACTGGACGCATTTACCGCAGTACAAATCTTGCTGGTAAACATCGTTATGGACAGTTTGAATTCTTTGGCATTCGGTGGCGAAGCGCCACGCAAAGAATATCTGCAAGAACCCACACACGGCAAAAACGCACCATTATTAAGTAAACCTGCAATGGGTCAAATTGCATGGACAACATTTGGATTCTGTGGGGTATTTGCGATATTGGGCATTTTAAACAGTCATGGAATGTTTGCAGGCGAAGAAATATATATGTCTGCACGGTTTGCTCTGTTGATAATAATGGCAGTTGTAAACGGATTTTGCGTACGCGCACGCGGTTGGAATATATTTGCAGGCCTATCACAAAATCCGATGTTTACGCTTGTTGCGCTGGGGATTATATTCTGCACAGTCTTGTCAGTATATTTTGGTGGAAACTTCCTGCAACTGACACCAATCAGTATGACCCAATGGGCGATTGTGTTTGGTTTATCACTGATAATCATACCAATAAATATGATTTACAAGGCCATATTTACCAAATCAGTAAAGTAAACAAAAACCGCCCAAACGGGCGATTTTTATTTTAACTTTTCGTACTGTGACTTAATTAAACGTTTAAAATCTTCCATAAACCAAGAAAATTCAACCTTGTCTTCCACCGATGGAATTAACAATGCACCTTTCATCATATCAATTGGTGGCCGCCAATTTGCGGCATATACACCATATCCATGTCCACCAGTTTCATAAAATGTATACATCATACGAATATCAAATGAATTTCGTTCATTTTCTGACAAAACTAATCTGCGAAACATTGCAGGATGGGCCACGCAGAACAGAATCTTTTCGGGACACAAAACATCTTCTGCTTTTTTAATCTTGATATACGTTTCATACAAACAATAATCTGATATTTGTTCTGTGTTACAGTTTTTAGCGGAATAAGCCAATGTAATATCTGTTTGAATATTTGCCATTTCAAGGGCTTCTATGATTTGATATATTTTGTACCCGTGTTTTAAAATTTCATCGGCAGAAGCATAACAAGAACTATTACCAATAATCATAATTTTTTGAACACGAGATGGCAACGCATGATGATTTGATGTACGCATGTGACGCATACAATCTGGCATTCCAGACAAATAACGACCAATATTTACAGAACCACCTGCAACACTATATTCGGTTTGAATATCATAATTTTGCATAAATGTTTCCTGTATTGGTAAATCTAGTTTTTCAAATTGTTGTATTTTACTTACACCTTCGGCCCAGCCATAACGTGCCAAATTCACTGCATCTTGAAAGGTCCAGGTATGTGTAAATTCATAAGTCTTGTCACTAATTCTGTGTGAGGCGCGTCTGTCTTCAGAACCAGACCAATCGACCCAATTTAAAAATTGTTCCCATTCGTAAAATTTCTGTATTCGCCGATACCGTTGATTGGTTCTTATGATTTCAGGTTCCCAATCTTTGTCTGTTTTTTGTATTTGTTCTGTGCCTGCAACATGTACTTTTTTACCGTCACCATTACCACCACTGCCAGACTGCGGAATATAGAAATCCCCCAAATACCCCATAGACCCAAGATGTTCTTGCATCCAATTCATTATCTTGTATTACCGCGTAATTTATCAGCATCTGCCATTGACATACCCTTGAATACAACCATTTTTTCAACAGCTTCACGTGGCAAACCAATGTTTAACAATTTATCGCCATGTAATACAGCACGTGTACCAACAACGACCTTCATATCCAGTTTTTCTGCATTTTTACGAACAGAATGAACCCATGCCAACCATTCTTTATTTGAACACAATCTTTCTTCCAGTTGCGTGTCATAATCGGTATAGACCATTACAAACCTGTCAAGTGTCGCAGCATCCAATGGATTACGCCCAACATATTTTATATTCGCACCTGTGCCATACGTATTACCAGATGCAGTCAAAATAAATCTTGGATGTTTTTGAACAATTTTATCAGGGAACATGTATTTATCCTGACTCATTGCGTTGTTTATAACAGTCATAACATTTGGATTTCCGGCATCTATTTCTTCAAAGCTGAAAATACCGCCATGTTCATACGCCTGTCTAAACGCAGTAGAAACATATTTTCCATTTGCATCATTATAACCAATGATATTGTAATCGCTGGTCAAAGCGTTCACAGACATCGGATAAAAATCTAAATTCATCGCATTTGCAACCTGTGCCAAAATTGTTGATTTTCCACTGCCCGCGGGACCAACCAAGAACGGCGAACACCCAGCCGCAATCACACGATAAACTGTTTCAAAACAAATATGCTGTGTTGCATAATCAACATCTATTTTTGTATCCAGCGACTTGCGAACAACCGCATCTTGGATTTGCCCAAGACGCTTTTTGGTTAAACCAACCTCTTTTTCCAGATTATTTAATTGCGCCCCTATTTTGTCTTTTTGTTGATCAAACTCTTCCACTGCTTTTATAGCACTATCAACCTTGCCACTTTTTTTCAACTGATGAAAATAATACAAAGAATCAAACAATCCCATTTTATATACCTCATATAATTCATAGGAAGAAATGATAGCACTCAAAAGACTATTGTCAAGTAGTTTACAACTTAAAACCCGCAAAAACCGCCCATTTGGGCGGTGTTTTGTTATTATCTGCGTACTTTAATTTTTGGTACTTTTGTGATATAATTATTCAAAACAATAAGAAATTATATTAAAAGGGAAAAATTCAATGACCAAACAACAAGAAGCTTTAGCAAAAATTGCCACCACCCCAAAAGGAGAAGATAGAGCAAAATTATTACAAGACGAAGCCTTTAGATCATTACTATTGAATAGTGGGGCAAATGTAACCTTTTTTTCAGGCGAAATAAAATCTGCCAATTCTTTCAAAAAAGCACTAGAAGATGTTTTTGTTGGCTTGATTCAACGAAAAAACCGACAGGGAAAACTGGATGGTTTGGGGGCTTTGGGTGGTTTGGCCGAAAGAACCACAACAGAACAATTTGAATCATTATCCCCAAAGGACAAAGAAGCATTGGTTGGACATAAAGATGATATCTTGGTAAAACAAGGGATTGTGCATTTGACAAACGATATGGACATCATTCGTCAAAACAATGTACTGCGTGAAATGCGTGAAGAGCTGAATGATTTAGGAATAGACAACATCACAATAGACCCATTAAAATTACATCTGGTCAAAGCCCCAAAGGTCAAAGACGATAATTATATTATCAATATTTGGGATGGCAAGGGTGCATGTTTTGCCGTAACACCTTATTGTCATTTGTACAAAGTGGATGTAGGCTTACTAGATCGTATTGCAATGGCGGCAAAAGAAAAAAATGGCGGAGAAGCTACATCTTTCAACAAAATTCCGCTGTTCCAAACATTATCTGCATATGGAAATACAGCGGGCAAAGATGCTGCACTAGAAGACGGACGTAGTGCAACAAAAGACTATCGTTATCCGCATGAATATCTAGCGGTATGGTATTTAGCATGCCAATTATTAGAATATAAATCCGACAAATTTTTACAATTAACGCAAGAAGTTCAAAAATCTGTTAGCCACCCAATATCATTCATGACTTTGGCACGTGCCACAAATCAAACTTTAGGTGATATTGCAGAAGTATTAAGAATCCCACTTGAAACACTACAGCAATCTGATGAACTTTGTTCAAAAATTATTAGTGACAAACAGATAGCGTTTATACAAATGAATATGCAATCAAATCAAATTGTATAAAAATAGGATAATTTATGAAACAAGATGCAAGCAAACAAGTTCAATATTTACGCAATGGTTTGGAACAATTTCTGGCCAACGAAGACAAACATATCGCCAATGGCACACCACGTCTGCGTGGCGAACAGTACTTTGCACTGGGCGCATTGACCAAGTTATCCGACGACCAAATTGCATCTAGTTATTACAAACTGCCGACTGGCTTTGGTAAAACTGTTATGTTTTCATACATGGCCCAGGCCTATCTGCCCCAGGCACGTGCCAACGGCGACATGAAAAAGCTAGTTATATTGGTACCACGCCTGAATTTGATTAACCAGACAGGCGAAAAACTGAACAGTTTTGCTGGATTTACCGCATCAGAATTCAGTGGTCGCGCCAAGGATACCGATGCAGATATCATAATTTCAACATACCGATCATTGGATAATCTAGTAGGAACAATTGGCGTTAAAAACATCGGCCTAATCTTCGCGGACGAGGCCCATCATGCCACCGGTGACAAGATTTCCCAAACAATGGCAGATTTAATAAAAACCATACCAACAATTGGATTTACCGCCACCCCATCATACGATGCAGATAAATCGGTTGGCAATGTTATGGAAACAGAAATATTTGCAATGACGATTGCCGATGGCGTGCGCAGCGGAATGTTATCACCGGTAAAAAACACCCTGTATTGTTCCAGCATTGTATATGACCTGGAAACCGCACCTGCGACCAACAACGGCGAATATGACTATAACAGTATAACCGGTCAGATTGATACAGACACATTAACCAACGAAATTGCCGACATATACATAAACGGCGTTGACGAAGACACCGGTTGCAGATTCTTTGAAACCAAGGCAATGATAAACTGTCCCAACATTGAAATGGCAAAACATCAAGCCGAGGCTATCAACCGAAAGGCCGGATGTATTATTGCACGTGCATTCTCGTCAGAAATGAAAGATTTTGAGGCAGAAAAAGCAAAATTTATCGCCGGCGAATATCAGGTCGCATGCCAAGTTAACACCATGACCGAAGGCTTTGACGATACCACGGTCAGCCTTTGTATAAACTATCCCACACGTTCCGCCGTACGTGCCGAACAAGCCGCCGGACGCGCAATTCGTTTAAATGAATCTGACCCAAACAAAATAGCATTTGTAATCGATACGATTTTCAAGAAACACGATGGCGAAACCAGCGATACTATCCTGACAACCGCACGACTCGCAAAACAAGTTTTATTCAAAGACGTTGCCGGCGGCATTGTACTATTCCCAAAAAATTTCAATGACGGCATTACACATGACACGCATCGACCACACAACCATGGCAAGAATGAAACCATAAAACCATACGAAATTATTACATCAACGGAAACACTGCTGCATTTAGCCCGTATAGATACAGAACGCGCCAAGGAAGAAGAAATTGAACAGAAAACCGATGAATGGCTGACCGCAACAGAGCTTACGGGACACTTTGTGGGCGACAGATCTAAAATTTTAAGTGCGCTTGAAAACTTAGCAGATGAAATGCCGGGGAGAATAGAAAAAAGAAAATCTGGCACCAATACCACCTTATGCCTGCACCGCGATGCAATTGAAAAATTTGCACAGCATTCGGGGTTAGAAAGAAGACGCGAGATTCCACAGAAAACCGATGAATGGCTGACCGCAACAGAGCTTATGGAACACTTTGTGGGCGGCAAATCTAAAATTTTAAGAGAGCTTGAAAACTTAGCAGATGTAATGCCGGGGGAAATAGAAAAAAGAAAATCTGGCCCCAATACCCCCTTATGCCTGCACCGCGATGCAATTGAAAAATATGCACAGCATTCGGGGTTAGAAAGAATACGCGAAAGAAGACGCGAGATTCCACAGAAAACCGATGAATGGCTGACCACAACAGAGCTTACGGAACACTTTGTGAGCGCGCCAGCTAAAATTTTAAGAGAGCTTGAAAAGTTAGCAGATGTAATGCCGGGGGAAATAGAAAAAAGAAAATCTGGCTCCAATACCGTCTTATGCCTGCACCGCAAGGCAATTGAAAAATTTGCACAGTTGTCAGGATTAAAAATACGAGACAAAGTCACCCCAGAAAAATTCCATGCTGGGACCAAGATTGTCCAAGCCATGACAAAAATGTCCGAAATCAAAAAACAAACAAAGGGCACCGTCACCCCCGACAACCAATACGAATAAACAAAACACCCCCCGATCAAGGAAAAAGGTTAGATTTCTAACCTTTTTTATTAAAAAGTTCGAGAATAGGTTAAAAATGGCACTTTTCAAAAATGATTAGTTCGAACTCGTGAAAGCATTGAAAAACAAAATAAAAACCGCCGCAAATGCGACGGTTTGAAATTTCTGGTCGGGGCGACAATGAGTAGATTTCGCAAGCAACGCACAGCGAAATCGTTAGGAATGCCACGCAGATTTATCACATCTTGTGATAAATCGAGTGAAACGTTCGAACCCGACAAAAGGATTTTGTCGTTTGAATCCACAGTTCCACCAAAATAAACAAAAATACCGCATCAACTGCGGTATTTTTGTTTATCTCTGGTCGGGGCGAAAGGATTCGAACCTTCGACATCTTGGTCCCAAACCAAGCACTCTACCAGACTGAGCTACACCCCGAAACAAGGTCTATTATAACAGCATTTTTTTAAAATGCAAATTTTTCTGCAAATTTATTTTTATGCTTGTCTGACCTTGTCTTTTTTTCTATTATACAAATGAAATGAGAAGGATATTTTTCTGTTTTATTGCTTTGTTTTGTACGCTCAGCACCGCTGAGGCAATGACGCGTGATGCTGAACTGACCGATACAACACCGTATAATTACAACTATATGTACCCATATATGAACAATCAGATGCGTACAAATTTAAATCCTGGAACAACAACTTCTCGATCTTTGAACCCAATAAACACTGTGGTTAAAACAACAAAATTATCTGACGACCGTCGTGTTGTATCACGTCCTACCCCTGCACGCAGCGCAACAAGTACTACCGCACAACCTACCCAACGTCGTGTTGTACCACGCAGAACTGCAACTGGCACAACTGCACGTCGCACAACGCCAACAACAAATATGGCACGCAGTGGTGTTTCACAATCTGGTCAACGTCGTGTTGTCGCACGTAGTGGCGTTCGCAATACTGCAAATGCACGCACAACTACAATACGCACAGACGCATCCAGCGATACCCAACGCGGCATAAACAATAACACATACTCACAAACAACAACACGAACATCATCAACCAGATGTTTGGCTGACTATACAGAATGTATGAACCATTATTGCGAACGTGCAGACACCGCATACAATCGCTGTTATTGCAGTTCAAGACTATCGCAAATTGATGCACAATATCAAAAAGATATAAATTCTTTAATCACACAAATACTGACCGTCCAAGATGACAACCAATGGTCTGACGCAGAGATGAATGAATATTGGATGAACACAGTCGGTAAATACAACAATGAAAACTCACTGGCAAATATTAACGATGCCTTGACCAGTATTAACTGGACTGATTTAGAAAGCCGCGTTCGTGGACAAAACGCGTTTGCCACAGGACATCAATACTGTTCTCAGCATTTATCCGGATGTTATTATATGGCAAATAATTTACGTGACGCATATCGTTCTGAAATTGCACGCGATTGCGACAAATATGAACAAACACTGCATAGCATGAAAGTTGCTGCTGAAAGTATGGTGGAATCGTATAAATGACACACAAGGTAATAGGTATCAAATACAGTCGTGGGGCTACAAAACAAATAAAAGACGGTGGTCCTGCATTGGCCCCAGACATCGTACATAAAATGTTCCCGAACGAAGAATGGGCATTCGTTACGCCTGAAGGCATTGATTTTGAAGAATATATAAATGATCGTTTTGGCGAAAACGCGCTGATTCAGCAAAGAATCTATGATACGACACCACGCACACCACATATTTTAATTGGTGGCGATCATTCTGTAAACTTTGGACATTTTGCTGCTGTTGCAGATACATTGGACACAGACGATTTATGCCTGATATATATAGATGCACACCTTGACATCCATACACCTGAAAGCTCACAGACTGAGGCATCAGGCGCCCCACATGGCACAAATGTACGCGCATTGTTGGGCGATGGTGATGTGCGCTGGCTGAACATTCCGCGACGACGACCTGTATTAAAGCCTGAAAATCTGTTTTATATTGGCACACGTTCTTTTGAACCTTCAGAACACAAATACA